>CALPIR020000051.1 GCA_943323675.2 Chitinophaga pinensis
CTTTACCAACTCCTTTAAACTTAAAATTGGAGCTTCTGGACCTTTAAAAGGGGATTTCTTCAGTAAATCAATACCGGGTAATGCAACAATAAAAATACGTTTTTCTTATGCCAACGGCTCGCATAATGCTGACACCCTCACGCTAATGGCAAAAGGATGGGCAACAGGATTAACAACCATTAAAAAACAAAGTGTAGTTACTTTTTTTCCTAATCCTGCAAAGGATGTAGTTACATTAAAGTATGCAACAACTAAATCAATTGATGTTGTCATTTACAATGTTTTGGGCGCAAAAGTAAAATCATTTACACACAGCAGCAACGAGACAACTTTAAACATCAGTGATTTGGAAAAAGGACTCTACTTTATTAGATTTTCTGACAATGGAATCGTAACATCAAAATCGTTTACAAAAGCTGAATAATTCACTTATTGAAAATATTAAAGCCGCCTTGAGCGGCTTTTTTTATGCCCTTTTATCAGATAATAGGTAAAAAAAAAGCCCTTCAAAAAAGAAGGGCTTTGGAGGTATTGAGCGGATTCGAACCGCTGTAGCAGCTTTTGCAGAGCTGAGCCTAGCCTCTCGGCCACAATACCATTTACTGGAGGCAAATATACACAATATTATAACTACACAAATTATTAGCTCAAACAATTTATCTAATTTATGTTTAAATTATGACTATAAAGGAATTACTTTGCATACATTAATTTTAAATATTGTTTAGAAAATGAAAAAAGTACTTTATGTAACATTGGCCACACTTGTATTTTCGTGCGGACAAAGCAACAACAAAACTGGTTCTCAAACAGATAGCACATCGACAGAACAAGCTGCGGCTAAATCAGAAAATTTTGGTGACCCAATAACCGCTGATAGTGCAATTACTATAGAAGAAATGAAAACATTAATGGGAGACAAAAAGGAACTTGCTGTAAAAGTTACTGCTCCTGTTGAAGCTGTTTGCCAGAAAAAAGGCTGCTGGATGGAATTGAAAGCTGCAGACGGAACAAGCTTACGCGTTACCTTTAAAGACTATGGTTTTTTTGTACCAAAAGATTGCAATGGTAAAACAGCAATTATACAGGGCATAGCTAAGGTTGAAGAAACATCTGTTGCAGATCTTAAAGAATATGCAAAGGATGATGGACAAGGCGAGTCAGAAATTGCTGCTATCACAGCACCCAAAAAAGAATTGGTGTTTGAAGCAAATGGAGTCATTTTAAAATAACCTTGAAGGGCATGACGTACAAAATTGGATTAACTGTTGTAATGGGTATTTACCTGGGTTTGGCAGCATGTAATCAAAATACAAATCAGGACCCCAAAAATGGTGTTGATAGTTTAAAAATGGAAGCCGAATCTGGGAAATACCGCAACTTAGATACTTCTGAAGAATGCGCTAAACCAACTAAATATCCGAATCAAGATAAGCCGATGGCTTTAATGATGAGACAGATGGCGGATAATGCGCAAAAAATGAAAAACAAAGTAGAAGCAGGAGAACAAATTAATGCCAATGAGTTCCCATTGATACGTTTTCATTTAGTGGAACCAACGGATCCTAATATATTACAACCGCAGTTTTATGAAAATGCACGTTTATTCCAACAAGCTCACAAAGCACTGATGAGTGCACCTGCAAATAAACAAAAAGAAATGTACACTGCTTACATCAATCAATGTATTAACTGTCACCAAACTTATTGCAGTGGCCCTCTAAAAAGAATTAGAAAATTAGTATTAAACTAATTACCAATATATCATTTAACAAAAATCCCCGCTAACATAATTGCTAGCGGGGATTTTTTATTTATTGTAATTACCTTTACCTGTACATTACAGATTTAACAGCTTTTACCACCTTATCTACACTAGGTAAAAACGCCTGAACAAAAGTTGGGGCATAACCTAATGGAGTGTCTTCTGTAGTTACACGTCTAATTGGTGCATCTAGGTAATCGAATGCATTTTTTTGTACCATGTAGGTAATTTCACTACTAATGCTAGCCAATGGCCATGCTTCTTCTACTATTACCAAACGATTGGTTTTCTTCACCGATTCAACAACAGTATCGTAATCTATAGGACGAACAGTGCGTAAATCTATCACTTCTACACTAATTCCGTCTTTGGCTAATTCTTCGGCTGCTTGATAAACAACTTTAATAATTTTACCAAAACTTACAATTGTTACATCTGTTCCCTCGTTTTTAATAACCGCTTTTCCAATTGGCAAATAATATTCTTCTTCAGGCACCTCTCCTTTATCACCATACATCTGTTCGCTTTCCATAAAAATAACAGGATCATTATCTAATATGGCAGATTTTAATAAACCTTTTGCATCATATGGATTTGAAGGAACAACAACTTTTAAACCCGGGCAATTTGCATACCAGTTCTCGAAAGCTTGTGAGTGTTGTGCCCCCAATTGACCAGCAGATCCTGTTGGGCCTCTAAATACCATGGGAATATTAAATTGTCCTCCACTCATTTGATAAATTTTAGCAGCTGCATTAATCACTTGATCAATTGCTACCAAACTAAAATTAAAAGTCATGAATTCAACAATAGGACGTAGGCCGTTCATTGCAGCACCAACACCAATACCTGCAAAACCTAATTCTGCGATTGGAGTATCTATAATTCTTTTGGCTCCAAATTCATCAAGCATACCTTGACTTACTTTATAGGCACCATTGTACTCTGCTACTTCTTCACCCAATAAAAAAATATTAGGGTCTTTGCGCATTTCTTCGCTTAAAGCTTCGCGCAAAGCTTCTCTAAATTGAATTGATCTCATTGCGTTTTATTTACTGCAAAAATATAAGGTTTATTAAGCTTTCAAAACGTTTAAATTTTATAATAGCGGTTTATTTACGTTGTTTGATTTGAGTAGATAAACAGCTGATTACTTGACTAAAAGCAATTAACATTGATTTGCCAACCTTAATTAA
The DNA here is from genome assembly GCA_943323675.2 of Chitinophaga pinensis. GTDB lineage: Bacteria > Bacteroidota > Bacteroidia > UKL13-3 > UKL13-3 > UBA6183. The sequence goes on from CALPIR020000051.1 coordinate 2,962, forward strand.
TTAATACTTAATAGATAGTTTTACCTCGAGTTGGTTTGATATTATCGACAAGGATATTGGAATTTCCATCAATGCACAGAGCGTTCTTACTGTCCAAAGTCCAGGCTGATTAGGCATGGCATTAATGTCTGCTGTACTTGTATTATTTACAAAGTTTATGGTTTGCTCAGAAGGGATTTCAACACAAAAATTTTGCATGATAAGTTGCATCGCAAACTCATTCGGTTTTGAAAGACTAATGATTACCTTTTTTTCAGCGGGTGAATATTCGATAATATTTAGCAATAAATTTCTAATGACACTTTGAAGCATAACTTTATCTGCGTTAACCATATCGGCATTATTAAGCGCAAGCATTAAGTCGAACTGTTGATGTTGTAATTCGTTTTTGAAATAATTTAACTCATCATTAATTAACTCTGCAAGATTAACCTTTTGCTTAATTGGAGTAATGTTATCAGAATAAACCTTAAGCCACCACGATAGGTTTTCACTGCGTAAAAGTGCCTTTTTAGAAAGTTGATTGACAATTTGAATATAATTTCTTTTATCACCATCTTCAAGTTTTTCGAAATGATTGGCTAATAAGTCGGAAAACCCGATGATTCCATTAAAAGGACTACGTAAATGGTGTGTTAATACTGATAGCAATTGTTTTTCTATAGTAGCCATCGTATTAATTTAAAGCGTAGAAGTTAGCTTAAATTTATTTTTAATTATTGAAAAATAGTTACGACTAACCTCAAATGGTTGATCTACTCCATTTAAATACAAAACACCCGTATCATAAGTGCCACGCTCTATTTTAAGCACATTGTGTAGGTTAACAATTGTTGACCTGTGTACACGAAAAAAATCATCTTGTGGTAACTTATCTTCCCAAAGTTTTATTAAGCCATAGGTGGTAAAAGATTTACCATCATTTAGTGCCACATAAGTATAGTTTCCTTTGGCTTCAATGTAGTTGATATCCTTTATTTTAATGAATTTCAACTCATTATCAATATTCATTAAAACCATATTATCAATACCAAATTTAGAAGAATGCTTTGCAGATTTTTCTTCGAAATCATTTTCGTCAGCATTTTCAAATACACCTAAACGGCTGATGGCTTTCTTTAATCTATCTCGGCTAATTGGCTTAACAATATAGTCTATGGTATTATATTCAAATGCCTTTACCGCAAAATCAGGGTATGCAGTAATAAATAAAACCTTAGTTTGGGGGTCAACAAATTTCATTAAATCTAAAGCGTTGGTACCCTTCAAATCAATATCCATAAATATCAAATCAACATTCGGATTAGCATTAATTAAAGTCTCCGCATCCTTTATGTTAAAGGCCTCACCCAATAGTTCGATGTAAGGGAAATCTTTTAAAAACTCCTTTAAAAGTGTTACCGATGATGTATCATCTTCAATAATTAAGGCATTAACAGTGGTTAACATATACTCTAACTTTTAATATTTCGTGAAGAAAATGATATTTTTTATACAATCAAAACAAAAGAAAGAAGAATACTAAAATAAACAAACATTAATTGCAAATAAATAACACTTTATTCCCTTAAGTTTGCGGTTTATATTTTAAACAAATGAACCTGTTTACTGCAGAAAATTGGAAAGATTATGAGTTGCTCGATTGTGGCGACCTAGAGAAATTAGAACGCTTTGGCAATGTTGTTTTGCGCAGACCAGAGCCGCAGGCGCTATGGCAAAAACAATACAGTGAACAGGAATGGAACAAACTTGCCGATGTTAAATTTATACAAAAGGGAAGCCATGCGGGAGAATGGAAGAAAAATAAACCTATTGCAGATAAGTGGAAGATTGGTTACGATTACGGTGATTTGTCAATAAAGTTTAACTTGTCATTAACATCATTCAAGCATGTTGGTATTTTCCCGGAACAAGCATTAAACTGGGACTTTATTTTTAACACTGTTAAAAAACTTGAAGTTGAGCAACCACGTGTACTGAATTTATTTGCGTATACAGGTGGGGCATCTTTGGCAGCTAAAGCAGCAGGCGCTGATGTAACTCATGTTGATAGTATAAAACAAGTAATCAATTGGAGTCGTGAAAATATGGAAACATCCAACCTAAAGGATATACGTTGGGTGGTTGAAGATGCATTGAAATTTGTAAAACGAGAAGTGAAACGTGGAAAGAAATACAATGGTATTATTTTAGACCCTCCTGCTTATGGCATAGGCACAAATGGCGAACGTTGGAAACTAGAAGATTCTATTAACGAAATTTTAGCTGATATATCAAACCTATTAGATGAAAAACATTTTTTAGTGCTAAATGTGTACTCTTTAGGATTAAGTCCTTTAATTCTAGAAAACTTGATAAAAACCAACTTCAAGAATGTTGAAAATTTAGACCTAGGAGAGGTATACTTAAACGCCCAAAGCGGAATTAAATTACCCCTTGGTATTTTAGCCCGATTTAATAACATTAACCCATAAAAAAAATCCTATGATTACAGGATTTTTTATGGGTTATATTTTATACTTTTTCTTAATCTGAAAAAAGAAATTTCTGCTTATCTCAAAAGGCTCGATAATACCTTTTAAATACAATCTTCCTGTGTCATTTGCCCACTTTTCTATTTTAGCAACATTGCGAATATTTACTATGGTTGAACGGTGAATTTGAATAAATAGATCTTCTGGTAAAGAGGTGTACCAGTTTTTTATAGAGTTATAGGTTACACTCAATTTGCCGTCATCTAAGTTAACTTTTGTATAATTCCCATATGCCTCTATGTAATTTATATCTTTAACACGCACAAAACTCATCTTATTATCAAAACTCAATAAAATAATGTGTTCTGAGGTAAATTTAGAAGTAAAATCATCTTTAAAATAAGAATCATCCCACTTATTGGTTACTTTCTCTATTGCCTTTCTTAATCGTTCTATACTAATTGGTTTAAGCAGATAATCAACTGCATTTAACTCAAAAGCATTTATCGCAAAATCAGTATTTGAAGCGATAAAAACCACCATAGGTTGATAGCCCGCACTATTCATTAAATCTAGTGCTGATAATCCATTTAAATCTATATCCAAAAACAAAAGGTCAGGCCTTTCTTTACTAATAATTTTTGTCGCATCTTCAAAATCTGCAGCTTCTCCAACTAATTGAATTTTATCAAAAGTGCTTAGTAGTTTTTTAAGTACGATGCGCATATTATCCACATCATCAACAATTACTGCTTTAATTTTATCTTTCATTTAAAATGTTTATTGGTTAAGTGGGGTTGATAAACATCTAATATCAATTTCAAGAATATTTTACTTTTTATACGTTAAGTAATTCTTATTATGTGCAATATATCACTATTTACAAATAAAAAAACCTGCATATTTTAACATGCAGGTTTTTTTTAAAACTTGAGAACAGTTATAAATTTGGTTTATTGATCAGCCTCATTGGTGCCCTCATTCCTTTCAGGGCGTAATTGAGGAAAGAACAACACGTCTTGAATTGATAGATTGTTTGTCATAGTCATTACCAACCTGTCTATACCAATACCTATTCCTGCTGTTGGTGGCATACCATATTCCAAAGCACGTAAAAAATCGTGATCAATAAACATGGCCTCATCATCACCTCTTTCCATTAAAGCAACTTGTTCTTCAAAACGCTCACGTTGATCGATAGGGTCATTTAACTCAGAATACGCATTAGCAAGCTCTTTACCGTTAACCATTAACTCAAAACGTTCTACAAGTCCAGCTTTGGTTCTGTGCTTTTTGGTAAGTGGGCTCATTTCAACTGGATAATCAGTAATAAAGGTTGGTTGAATGTAATTGCCTTCGCATTTTGCACCAAAAATTTCATCAATTAATTTTCCCTTACCCACATTAGGATCGACCTCTATTTGTAATTGCTTACATACTACCCTTAACTGGGACTCATCCATACCACTGATATCAATTCCTGTAAATTCAAGAATAGAATCGAACATAGTAACACGTTTAAACGGACGCTTAAAATCAATTAATTTATCGCCCACTTGTACTTCTGTTTTACCATGAAGTTGCATGGCTATTTTTTCAATTAACTCCTCGGTTAAATCCATCATCCAATTGTAGTCTTTATAGGCTACGTATAATTCTAGTACAGTAAATTCAGGGTTATGGGTTCTGTCCATTCCTTCGTTACGGAAATTACGAGAAAACTCATAAACACCATCAAATCCACCAACTATTAATCGTTTTAAATATAACTCATTTGCAATGCGCAAATACATAGGTATATCTAACGAGTTATGGTGGGTTACAAAAGGACGAGCTGCCGCGCCACCTGGTATGGCTTGAAGCACTGGGGTATCTACTTCTAAGTATCCTTTTTCGTTATAAAAATCTCTGATGGTATTAACCAGTTGAGTACGTTTAACAAAAGTATCTTTTACAGCAGGATTAATAATTAAATCGACATAACGTTGGCGGTAGCGAAACTCAGGATCAGTAACGGCATCAAATACTTCACCATCTTTTTCTTTTACAATAGGAAGTGGTTTAAGTGCCTTAGCTAATAATTTAAACTCTTGAGCATGTATAGTGGTTTCGCCTGTTTTGGTAGTAAATACATAGCCTTTAATACCAATGATATCTCCTATATCAATCAATTTTTTAAATACAACTGCGTAAAGCGACTTGTCTTCGCCTGGGCAAATGTCATCACCCCTTAAATAAACCTGTATTTTTGTTGTTGCATCTTGAATCACCAAAAAGCAAGCCTTGCCCATATCTCTCACACTCATTAAACGACCGGCAATACTTACATTTTTATATTCTATTTTCAGATTTTCGTAGTTTTCTAATATTTCCTTTGCCGAAACATTAACATCAAAAAGCTCGGCTGGATATGGGTTAATTCCCATTTTCTCAAGTTCAATCAATTTGTTTCTACGTAAAATCTCTTGTTCGCTTAAATGCTGTATATGACTCATATGATTTGGAGCAATGTTTTAGTGAGGCGCAAAAATAATAAAAGCAACGGCATTAATGCATGCGAACATTAATAATCTTAATTTATGGTTTATCTTTGTATCGATGATGCAAGCACCTCAAGCTAAAATAGATATACGCTCACTTAGTTTAGCCGAACTAAAAGACACCTTTACACAAATGGAAGAGAAGGCATTTAGAGGAGGACAAGTATATGAGTGGTTATGGAAAAAAAGCGCACATAGCTTTGATGAAATGAGCAACTTGAGTAAAGAGTTGCGCGAAAAACTAAAAGAACATTTTGTGATTCACGCGATAACGGTAGTTGATAAACAAGTGAGCACCGACCGTACCATTAAAAGTAGTTTTCGTTTGCATGATGGGCACTTAATTGAGGGGGTACTAATTCCTACCGAAGATAGGATGACTGCATGTGTTTCGAGCCAAGTTGGATGTAGCTTAACTTGTAAGTTTTGTGCTACAGGTAAAATGGAAAGATTACGTAACCTAACTCCTGCAGAAATATATGACCAAGTAATACATATTAGAGACTGGGCACAAAAACATTACGGCATAACGCTTACTAACATAGTTTTTATGGGTATGGGCGAACCATTATTGAATTACAACAATGTGCTTTCTGCAATAGAAAAAATAACTGGAGAGGATGGATTAAACATGGCAAGCGACCGCATAACTGTTAGTACAGCGGGCATTGCAAAGATGATTAAAAAACTAGCAGATGACAAGGTTAAATTTAATTTAGCGCTTTCATTGCATGCAGCCAACGATACCAAAAGAAATGTAATTATGCCAATAAACGAAAGTAATAGTTTAGAAAGCGTAATTGACGCCTTGGCCTATTTTAGGGCAAATGCTAAAGGTAAACTAACCTTTGAGTACATTGCGTTTAAAGATTTTAACGAAAGCATACAAGATGCTAAGGAATTGGTAGCTATTTGTAAAAAGGTACCAGCAAAAGTAAATATTATAGAATACAACCCAATTGGAGACGGAGCGTTTAGCAAAGCAGACTCAATGAAAGTAGATCAATTTCAACGTTACTTGGAGCGAAACGGAGTAATTGCAACGGTTAGAAGAAGCAGAGGAAAAGACATTGATGCAGCCTGCGGGCAACTGGCCAATAAAAAGCATGAGAAAGCCTTAATGGATAAATAATTTTTCCTGATTATTCTCAATTTGATATTTTTTAGACAATAGAAGATTAACTTTGGTTAAACAAATATCGCCATTATGATAAACGCTATTTTACTCCCAACCGATTTCTCAGATGTAGCCAACAATGCGTTGGAGTACGCTGTTAAATTATCAGAAAAATGTGGTGCTGAATTACACATTTTACATATTAAGCAAATTCCAATTGCTGATCCTTCGTTTCCTGCTGAAGCTTATCAAATATTTATTGATGAGATAGAAAAAGTAGAACAAGAAGGAGTAAACAAATTAAAGTCAAGTTTTATTAAAGATAGTTCGGTGGTTTGCCACTTTCACTCAACAACTGGATTTGTTGCTGATGAAGTTATGACATTCTGCAAATCGCACCCAATTGATTTAGTTGTAATGGGCACAACAGGAGCAAGTGGCTTAGCTGAATTATTAGTTGGAAGTAATGCAGCCTCTGTTATTAGAAAATCTATAGTACCTGTTTTGGTTATACCACCTAATCATGCTTATAAACCTATTAAGCATATTATGTACTCAACAGATTTTAATGAGCCTGAGTTACCCGCTGCTACGCGTATGCTTTATTTTGCAGAATTAAACGATGCAAAGGTTACTGTTTTACATGTTAAAAATGATTACGATAGGTACTTTAATGCAGATAACAACTACTTCTTAAAAAATAAAGAAAGTTTGGCTAAACACAATATTACCTTGATAAACGAAGAAAGTGCCGATGTAATGAGTACAATAGATAAACATGTTGATGAACAACATATTGATTTGTTGGTTATGGCTAAACACAAAAGAGGTTTTTTCGATAGATTATTTCACCGAAGTTTAAGCAAAAGAATGGCTTACCATACTAAAACGCCTCTATTGGTTTTAAATAAAGAGCAATAATTTTACACAATTAAAAGCCCCCTTAAGCTAACTTAAGGGGGCTTTTATGTTTATAAATAATTTTAGATTATTAACGGTCAAGTAATTTATTACAAACAAATTTATCAATAGGAAAAGTCATTAGGTCAAGACTTAATTTATGCAATTCAACCCACTCAAATCTGAGTAGCTCTGTCCTATTTCCATTGTTCAATACTTGATTTTCTAGCGAAACTTTTCTCCAATCATTTTTAGCTGCTACTTTGTAGTAAACAGATATCAACTGATCGTTAGGTTTGAATGCACTAGATTGAAAAAAATCAGTCGTATAAAAATGTTCTACAACATCAATATCTAATCCTGTTTCTTCATCAAATTCTCTGGTTAAACAATCTAATATACCTTCTCCATACTCTAGTCCACCGCCTGGAAATTTGGTAAATTTAAAATCATTAATTTGCTCATGAACCACCAAAATTTGGTTTATTTCATTCATAAGTAACCCATATACCCTGATATTAAAACGGCTTATTATAGACACTAATCTTTGAATTTGTTTAAATCAAACACTAACCCAGCATGCACTATAAAACTATAAGGCATCACATCTATTTGTCCATTGGTAACACTCATTGGGTGAATCGAATAAATAGGTTGAACGATAATGGTCGTTTCTTTATCAAGTTTATGAATAACCTTGAACCCGAGATTTAATTGCATCGTAAATGCGCGGGCTTCATATCCTGTATTATTGATCTGAAATTTATCTTCACCATCAATAGTGAAATTTTCTAACCGAGCAGTGAGTTGATGTTTTATTAAAACATTAGCGGCAACTCCGCCAGTAAATTGATACATGGTTTTATAATCTTTACTTTTATACAACTCATAATTAAACCAAACAGGAATGTCTAGGTAATGAAATCGGTAGTCGTAATTTATATTTTTTTCTACGTTTGTTTTATCTAAAATCTTGCCTTCACCAATTTCCTTGTGTATATATTCTCCATCCTGTAAATTATTTTGTTCTCTTCTAAAACCCATATCTAAGTAACCTAAACCAGCCTGCATCGTCCAATTAAAACCTAACGTTTTATTATACCAAGCATGCGCGCTTAAGTTTAAACGCATTGTTTGGTTGTTTTTTGAGTCATTATTAAATTGTTCGTAGGTTAAATTCTGACGGTCATCATAAATTAATTGAGAACTTGAAGTTGTTGTGGCACCTGTTAATCCGCCTCCTAAAGTTATGCTGTAGTATGAATCATCCATACTCTGACCGAAAGTGGACAGAGAAATAAAACTTAGAGCACCAAGTAAAAATTTACGCATATTTATTTATTTGGTAGCGAAAATAACAATTTAGCTTAGTCTGGAGAATTTAATTTTGACGGTTAATACTCAATCTTAAAGAAATGATATTTGAGAAGGGTAAAGTACCCGACCCTTTACCAACATCAGCGAGCGCATAATCAATAATTAGGTTATTTAATTTAATTCCGATACCCAAGGTAGGCACAACAGAATAGGTTTCGGTTCCATCTAAATTTTTCTTAGTTTGAAATTGACTTATGCCTCCACGTAAAAAAACAAATTCTTTATATCCAGCCTCTATACCCATCTTAGTATCAATACTTGTAAAATCAGAACCAATTAAAGTATTTCTTTTACCATCAAATGTGAACTCTGCATTTAACTCAGGTTGTATAGATACCATATCTTTATACACATTAAATTTACGGTTAAAACCCAATCCAAATTTTGGCACAGTAATCTCCAAATTATTAGAGGGAAGTTGGTTGTTAGTAGCCACAAATATTTGTTTATCTTGTTCGCTAAAGGTGTATTGCCATGCATTAAATGTAGAAGTTGCATCACGTAAAACGGCACCTAAATTCCATTTCTTATATTTGTATTTCACACCTAAATCAAAACCAAATCCCCAAGCATTCGCAAAATCACCTACTACCCTCCTTATTATTTTTACACTTCCACCTGCAGCCAAACCTTCAAATGGTAATACCCGAGCATAAGAACCAATAAAGGCATAATCAACTGCCGAAAAATTTACAATACGTGAATAATCTGCAACTCCATTTTGAAATAAATTTAATGTATTAGGTATATCATCTATTCCATATCTAACAACACTAAAAGCCATAACACTTTTGTCATTTATTTTAAATGATCCAGCACCATAATCGTGTTTAGCAATACCTGCAAACTGTTCATTGTGCATAAAGCATAGCTGGATATTATCTTTTATTTCAACTAATCCTGCAGGATTCCAATAACCAGCGTTCACATCATTAACAGAAGATACAACTGCACCTCCCATACCATAGGCTCTAGCACCTATACCTAAAGATAAAAACTCATTACTGTATTTATAAACCTGACCATGAACAACTGGTGTAAGGCCTAGAAGTAATATTAATGCTGTAAAAATTTTACACAGCTTTATCATTGTATACTTTGTTTTAAATTTATAATCAAACTACTTGTATCTTCTATTAGATTTTCTTCTAACAAAAGAGCTGCATTACACAAAACTTCTTGATTAAAATCGCTTATAGGTGTAACCCCTGCCTTTATCATAATTCTGTTTAACGAATACACAAATTTATTATTATCTGTATAATAATATATGTATTGTACTTTACGAAAATGGTTAAAAAACTCGAAAAACTCTTCAACATCTTTCATTCCGTATAAAGTTAAATAATAAGCCAAGTCACTATCGTTAATAGAATCAAGTGAATTATAGAACTTATGGAGCATTTCAGGATACATTCTTACCAGTATCCTATCTAGCATTAACTCAGCTAAAATGTGAGCAAGAAACCACTTCCTATTTAAATCACTATTGAACTTAGCCTGATTTATTATTAAAGAAGATTGTTGTAAAATATTTCTAAAAAATTCGGATGCATGAAATTTTTTATCTGCAAGATAATGTGCCGCACATCCATTAAAAAAATTTTGACTTGAAGCTGATGTAAATAATTTCAAGTGTCGAAACGATTTTATGTTACCTCGTGTAATATCAGGTAATAATAACCCCGTATTATACTCATGTTGATTATCAATTCCATCAACAAAAAAATGTGAAAAGTAATTCAAAGGTTTAATTGCGCTTTCTTACCAA
>CALPIR020000052.1 GCA_943323675.2 Chitinophaga pinensis
CCTTTAACTAGGCTTTTTTGTGTATCAAAACTCACTTCAACTTTCATCCTAGTTATGTCTAGGGCATGCTCACGGTAGGTTGTTTGGTCTTTAAAGTAGCTTCTGTAAGTATTTTGTGCCGAAGCCATTGTACTTAATGATAGGAAGGCAATAAGTAGTTTTTTCATCCTGATTTATTAATAATGCTTTAGTGCAATATAATAATTATGATGAAACAAGATAGTTGACTAAATTATTCGGAAACTTTTTCTTCGTCAATAAACGGAATGATTTCTTTTAAACCTGTGGCTACTTTCATTTCGCCTGTTAAGAAATATTGCAACATTGGTCCAGCCATTATACTTGTTACTACAGCCATAATAACCAAAGCAACAAATAGTGGTGCAGTTATTACTCCTGCTTGTAAAGCCAATAAACCTAATACAATTTCCATGGCTCCACGCGCATTCATACCAAAACCAACAGCCATACTTTCTCTTACAGATAACCCGCCCCAGTATGCTCCCAATCCGGCACCCAATAGTTTACAAACAATTGCAAGAATCAATACAATACTTACTAGTTGTAGATCAAAATTCTGTATAAAATCAATTTTAAAACCGATGGCAACAAAAAATAATGGCGCAAAAATATTAGTAACGAATTGGTGTATAATATCTCTTGCTTTCTCTGTAAAATGAACAGAATCACCTACGGCTATCCCGGCAATAAAAGCTCCGAAAATAGCATGGATTCCAATTTTTTCTGTAAATGCAGCTCCTAAAAATGCCAGACCTAGAGAAAAAGCTAACACCCCACCTGGCCAACTTAAATTACGTTGTGCCCATGGCAAAGCTTTATTAATGATAACACGACCTACAGTTAGCATTAATATCGCATATACTAGAGTATAGCCTAAAGTATATAAAAAATCAAAAGGATCAGAACCGGTATTAATCATACCAAGTACCACACTAAATAATATCCATCCAATTAGGTCATCAAACATTGCTGCGGCTATGATGATCATACCTACTTTGGTTTTAAAGAGATTTAAATCCATCAGTGTTCTTGCAATAATAGGCAAGGCTGAAATAGCCATAGCTGTTCCCATGAACAATGCGAACACTACAACATCTTTACCAGCTGTTCCTCCTAGCATATCGTGATAAAAATATGCTGCTCCGAAACCCAAAACTAAGGGTATTATTAATCCAACAAAACTTGCTTTAAAAGCTGTTTTTCCTTGTTGTCTGATAACGGATAACTCTACTTCCATACCAGCAACAAATAAGAGCATAACGACAGAAATAGATCCTATTCCATTGATAACCATACCGAGGTTGCCATTGGTGGTAAAAACCAATTGGTTGGCTTCGGGCAAAAACTTTCCGAGAATGCTTGGTCCAAGAATTATACCTGCCACTAACTCACCTACTACCAGAGGCATTTTTAATTTCCTAAAAAACTCACCAATAATCCTCCCCAAAAGCAACATGATGCCTAAGGCGAGAAATAAATTTATGATTTCTGAGTGTGTCATTTATTTGGGCTAGCCGGTTTTATTCTATTTCAGGTTTTGTAGAATGTACAATCAATAAATCGCATGGTAAATCAGCAAGCGCAAATTCTATATCATGAGGAAATACACGATCAATTATATTCAATTTTGTATCTGGGGAGTTAAGTACCAACAAATCGGCATGGTGTTCTCGAGCAAATTTGGTTATCACATAACCAGGTTTTCCTTCTAAGCGTTCGGTGGTAACTTGCAAAGTACCACAATCTGTACATGCTAATATTTCATTTAGTCTGGTTACCTCTTCACTCACCACTTGTTCTTTACGCGTCTCACTTTCATTACTGTTAATTGATTCGCTTCTGATTAATGCCATTTTACCTGCATCTTCTTCTTGTATTACATACACATGTTCGGCATGGGTTGCTTTAGCAACATATATAGCTGTTTCTATGGTGGTTTCAGTTTTGGGGTGATCGCTACCTTCCACTACAATGTGTTTAATGGGTTTTGATATAATATCTGGCTCACGCAACATCAATACGCTGCACTTGGCCTTACGGCATAAGTTTCGGGCTATTCCGCCTAAAATATATTTTAAAACATTTTCTTTTACCAGCGCCCCAGCTACAATTAGGTCGGCATTTTCCTGCTCGCTTATGGCAATAATTTGATCTACCGGATCGCCTTGTTCCCAAATTAATTTATTGTTGGGCCCGTCTAATTCAAACCTGTGTAATAAGTGTTTCAGGTATTGTTCTTGTTGTAAGCTTTTTTCTCCTATATGAATGAATATTAAATCGCCACCAAATAGTTGTTGTAATCTGTACGATTCGGCTAAAACCGCTTCAATCCTAGGAGTAAAACCAATTGCTACTGCAATTTTTTTAAACGGAAATGGGGATTTTTTTTCCTGTATCATGTTAGCAAATATAGTTAAAGTGTGACATAACGCTGTTAAATATAGACTATTACTAAATCAAAAATATCGCTAATTACAAAATGATGTTTTAATAAGATTTTATTTATTCAATTAACTTGCACTAGAATAGCAAGTTATCTTTTGTGTGTTATTTGGTGGTAGTTTTTACACACTTTTTTTTCAACTCCAATCAATTAGTATTTTAATACCTTAATGTGTAAACTTGCGATTCAATCATGGTAAAAAAAGACATACTTTTAGAAGCCTACATGCACATGTGCGAAGCACGTGCTATGGCCGATATATATGACGTTAACCGACCTATTTGCAAATATGTTCACTCTACCTCACGCGGGCATGAAGCCATTCAGCTTGCAGTAGGCATGCAATTAAAATCATATGACTTTTGTTCTCCTTATTACAGAGACGAATCTATGTTGCTTGGTATGGGGTTAAGTCCTTACGAGTTAATGTTACAACTGTTAGGTAAAGCCGAAGATCCTTTTTCGGGAGGAAGAACTTATTATGCCCACCCTAGTTTAAATCGTGATGACTTTCCGAAAATACCACATCAGAGTAGTGCTACAGGTATGCAAGCTATTCCTGCTACAGGTATGGCGCATGGTATTGCTTACAAAGAAAGTCAGCGATTAAATAAAAAAGGCGAATACCCAGTGGTTGTGTGCAGTTTTGGAGATGGTTCTGTTACCGAAGGTGAAGTTGCTGAGGCATTTCAAATGGCTGTTCTCAAGCAGTTGCCTATTATTTATTTGGTACAGGATAACGATTGGGGAATTAGTGCAAGTGGTGATGAAATGCGTGCCATGGATGCATACGAGTATGCAGCAGGTTTTAAAGGCATGAAACGAATGCGTTTAAATGGTAGCGATTTTGTTGAAAGTTACAAAGGGTTTGCTGAGGCTATAGATTATGTGCGCAACAACCGTAAGCCAATATTGGTTCATGCAAAAGTGCCATTGTTGGGTCACCATACCAGTGGTGTGCGTAAAGAGTGGTATAGAACTGATGATGATTTAGCCACACATAGTAAAGACGATCCTCAACCTAAATTGAAGCAGTTATTGCTTGAAATTGGGGTGCCGGAAGCAGAATTAACCGAGATAGAAAAAGATGCTACCTATAAAGTTGAACAACACTTTAAACAAGCAATAGAAAGCGAAGACCCGGATCCTGCCACTGTTGAAGACCATATTTTTGCACCAAGTGGAGCTACCGAAGAAGTTGGTAATCGCACACCCGAAGGTAAGGAGCCAAGTGTAATGGTTGATGCTGCTTTACATGCAGTAGATGAGTTAATGACCAAACATCCTGAGTGTATGTTTTACGGACAGGATGTGGGTGCACGATTAGGTGGTGTGTTTAGAGAAGCTGCAACTTTAGCAGGTAAATATGGTAATGATCGTGTGTTTAATACACCCATTCAAGAAGCATATATTGTAGGTTCAACAGTTGGTATGAGTGCGGTTGGCGTAAAACCAATTGTAGAAATTCAATTTGCCGATTATGTATGGACAGGTGTAAATCAGTTGGTTTGTGAAATCACCAAATCATCCTACCTAACCATGGGTAAGTATCCAGTAAGTGCAATTATTCGTATTCCAATTGGAGCTTATGGTGGGGGAGGTCCTTACCACAGTGGAAGTATTGAATCAACGTTGCTTACACTTAAAGGAATAAAAATTGCTTACCCAAGCAATGCTGCCGATATGAAAGGTTTAATGAAAGCGGCTTATTACGATGGCAACCCAGTAATAATGTTGGAGCACAAAGGTTTGTATTGGAGTAAAAATCCGGGTACAGAATTAGCACGTTGTGTTGAGCCTGATGAAGATTACATTTTACCATTAGGGAAAGCCAATACGGTTTTACAGGCAAGTGATGAAGCGATGGAGAATGGAGAAAGTTGCTGCATCATAACTTGGGGTATGGGCGTATATTGGAGTTTAGCTGCTGCAAAACGTTTTGAAGGAAGGGTAGAGGTAGTTGATTTGCGCACGCTTCAACCATTGGATGAAGACTACATACAAGCTGCAGTTAAACGCCATGGAAAATGTTTAATTGTGACCGAAGAAGCATTGTTAAATTCATTTGCCGAAAGTTTGGCCGGAAGAATTTCGCAAGATTGTTTTAAATATTTAGATGCACCTGTGCATACCATTGGTGCTAAAAACATTCCGGCTGTGCCATTAAACATGGGACTTGAAGCAGAAATGTTACCTAATGCAGATAAGGTTGCTGTTAAACTAGAAGCTTTATTGAACTATTAATTGAAATCACTAAATAAACAAAATCCCCGACTGAATTTTTTCAGTCGGGGATTTTTTATGATCATGATTTGATAAGTTAAAGTTGTTTGATGAAATGAACAGAAGCTTCGATATCCATATACAAAGCCCTATCAACTGTATTG
This sequence comes from Chitinophaga pinensis, assembly GCA_943323675.2. Lineage (GTDB taxonomy): Bacteria > Bacteroidota > Bacteroidia > UKL13-3 > UKL13-3 > UBA6183. Next base: position 4,852 of record CALPIR020000052.1, read on the forward strand.
TATGTTACTACTTTTCTGTAATCAGCTACAAGTTGTTCTACTGCATTTGATGATTTTAGAGGTCTGCGGAATTCCAGTGCTTGTGCTGCATTTAATAATTCAATGGCCAACACACGTTGTGTATTCTCAACCACTTTATAACACTTCGTGGCAGCATTTGCGCCCATACTTACATGGTCTTCTTGTCCGTTACTGCTCACAATGCTATCAACACTAGCAGGAGTACATAATTGTTTACTTTGGCTTACTATACTTGCAGCGGTGTATTGCGGAATCATCATTCCTGAATTTAATCCAGGGTTAGGAGTTAAAAAGGCTGGTAAATTACGCAATCCTGATATTAACTGATAGGTTCTACGCTCACTGATACTGCCCAATTCGGCAATTGCGATGGCTAAAAAATCCAATACCAAAGCCAGTGGTTGTCCATGGAAATTTCCACCTGATAAAATCAAATCATCATCAACAAAAATATTGGGGTTATCGGTTACCGAATTCATCTCGGTTTCAATAACCGATGCCACGTATTGAAAGGTATCGAAACTGGCACCATGCACTTGCGGAATGCAACGGAATGCATATGGATCTTGCACTTGTACTTTTGGATGTGAAATAATTTCGCTATTGGCTAATAAGTTTCTAATTTGTTTTGCCGTTTCTATTTGCCCTTTGTGTGCACGCACATCATGCAATTGGTAAGAAAACGGTTCCAATTTAGCATCAAACGCATCTATAGAAACAGCAGCTATTTTATTGGCATTGGTGTAAAGTTGTTGGGCACTTATAATATTATGTACTGCATAAGCCAACATAAACTGTGTGCCATTAATTAACGCCAAACCTTCTTTAGATTGTAGTTCTATTGGTTTTATTTGGTGATGGTTTAACACATCAATACTGGCAACCGCTTTCCAGTTTCCATCTGTGTTTTTCCAAACTTCTCCTTTGCCCAATAAGGGTAAACATAAATGGGCAAGGGGTGCTAAATCGCCACTAGCCCCTAATGAACCTTGCTGATAAACAACAGGTAAAATATCATTATTAAAAAAATCAATTAAGCGCTCAACCGTTAACAATTGTACTCCGCTGTGGCCATAACTTAACGACTGAATTTTTAATAGCAGCATTAATTTCACTACATCTTTAGGAACAAAATCGCCTGTTCCACAAGCATGAGAAAGCAATAAATTCTCTTGTAGTTGGGTTAATTCATCTTGTGATATTTGCTTGTCACATAATGAGCCAAACCCTGTATTGATACCATAAAAGATGGCATCCTTATTACTCATTTTTTTATCTAAATAAGCCCTACAGATTTGTATACGCTCAGCTGCTTCGGATGATAAAACGAGTTGTTTCTTTTCTTTTAAAATACTTTGTATATCAGCTAAAGTAAGTTGCGTGGTAATATGATGATGCATGTTGCTTGGGGGTAATTATGCTAAAGCTAAAATTGTTTTTTCTATGATATCGCAAGCTTCGTTTATTTGCTTTTCGTTAATGGTTAAAGGTGGCGCAAAACGAATAATATTTCCATGAGTTTGTTTGGCCAATAAACCATTTTCTTTCATGGCTAAGCATACATCATATGCCGTTTTATCTTCACCAAATGGTATTATTACAATGGCGTTTAACAAGCCTTTGCCCCTCACCAATTCAACCAAATTGGTTTTGGTTTGAAGTTGTTTCATGCGGCTGCGGAAAATTTCGCCCATCTTAAAAGCATTTTCAGCAAGTTGCTCATCAACCAAAACTTTTAAAGCTTCCATAGCTACGGCACAAGCCAATGGATTTCCACCGTATGTACTTCCATGTTCTCCAGGTTTTATGGTAAGCATTACTTCGTTATTAGCTAATACAGCCGATACAGGTATTACACCACCCGAAAGGGCTTTGCCCAATATCAAAACATCTGGTTTAACTCCTGCATAATCGCAAGCCAACATCTTACCAGTGCGGCACAATCCAGTTTGCACTTCATCTGCAATCATCAATACGTTGTATTTATCACACAAAGCTCTAATACCTGCAATGTATCCTTCATCAGGAACCACAACACCTGCCTCACCTTGTATAGGCTCAAACATAAAAGCTGCAATGTTTGGATTTGAATTAAACGCAGTTTCTAAAGCGGTTAAATCGTTGTATGGTATCAAACTAAATCCTGGCATAAACGGACCAAAGTTTAAAAAACTACTCGGGTCGTTACTTGATGAAATGGCAGCCATGGTACGTCCCCAAAAGTTGCCTTCTGCAAATAGAATGTGTGCTTTGTTCTCTTCAATTCCTTTTACAGTGTAACCCCAACGTCTGGCTAATTTTATAGCAGTTTCTCCACCTTCAACACCGGTATTCATAGGCAATACTTTGTCGTAACCAAAATAGTTGGTTATGTATTTTTCGTATTCGCCTAATAAGTTGTTATGAAAAGCGCGGCTGGTTAGCGTTAGTTTTTGTGCTTGATCTGTTAACGCTTTGATTATTCGCGGGTGACAATGACCTTGGTTTACTGCACTATATGCCGAAAGAAAATCGAAGTATTGTTTGCCATTTACATCATACATGTAAATTCCTTCACCTCTTTCAATCACTACAGGAAGTGGGTGGTAGTTATGCGCTCCGTATTGATCTTCTAAATCAATATAATACTGTTCGTTATTCATCTTGTCATTAACCGTATTCATGCTCCAAAAATAGGCCAATTAAGCCGCAATTAAAAACCTTGTATTGGGCATGCTTAATCGGTCATTTTTATAAATAAAAAGACTTGATAAACCGTGGCTTATCAAGTCTTTTGCGTTGAAATGAATGGGAAGTAAATTACCTTCTGTTCTTTTCAATTAATTTATACAATTCATCCAATTTTGGAGAAAGGATAATTTCTGTTCTACGGTTTTTAGCACGGCCTTCAACTGTTTCGTTGCTTGCTTTTGGATAAAACTCTGCTCTACCTGCTGCTTCTAATCGCTTAGGATTTACGCCATGTTCGTTGCTTAACAACCTAACAATGCTTAAAGCCCTATCAGCACTTAAAGCCCAATTATCTTCGTACTTAGCTGTTTTAATTGGAATATTATCCGTGTGTCCTTCAATTAATACGTCAATATCCGTATTTTTATTCAGTACATCAGCCAATGTTTTAATCGCATCTAAACCTTTTTCTTCAATAGCTGCGCTACCTGATTTAAACAACAATTTATCACTTAACGATACATACACTTTACCGTTCTTCATTTCTACACTAATCTCATCAGATTTAAAGGCCAACAATGCCCGTTTTACGGTATTGTTCAATGCATTTAACAATGAATCTTGCTTGTTAATAATCGCTTGCAATTCTGCTAAACGTTTTTCTCTTGCTTCTAATTCTTCGGCCTTAATTTTAAGTGCGTTGTTAAAACGTTCCGCATCGTTTAAACTTTTCTTCATAAGTTCATTATACTTTGCATTTAGCTCCGCATACTGCGCTTTAAGATCGTTGTTTTTTGATGTACAATCGTTGTATTTCGATGTTAATGCTTTGTATAACGAATCTAGGTAGCGATACTCCATACCACGTTGGGTTGTATCTTTATTAAAAGCTACTGTTAAATCGTTTAGCGAATCGCGTTGGTTTAACGATTTTTTTAAGCGTTTTGATGTAAAGAAATTATATGATTTTTCTTTAAACGTTTTTGGCTCTTCGTAAATAGATTTAGGGTCTTCTATTTGGCCGAAAACGTTTTTACTAAACAAGATAGCCGATATAGCTAAGGCTGTTATAATTATTTTCTTCATGCGTGCACTTTAAGTTTAAAATGCAAAATTCAACTAAATTTCGGGTTTAGCATATGCGAGTTATTCGCAAATAAACGCTGTTGTATAGCATAGTGAACAAAAACAAAAAGCCCCGCTATTTGCGGGGCTTTTTGTTTTTATTATTATAAGGCTCGTGATTATTCAGCCTTATTTTTTTTATCGAAATCAATTACAATTGGTGTTGCAATTGCAATAGAAGAGTAAGTACCAAACACGATACCAACTAATAAAGCAAAGGTAAATCCTTTTATTACTTCACCTCCAAATATAAATAATACCACCGCAACCATAAACACGGTTAATGAGGTAATTATTGTGCGGCTTAAAGTAATATTAAGCGCCTTATTAATTACAATACCTTGTTTTTCGGTTTTGTTTTCTGCTAAGTTCTCGCGAATACGATCGAACACAACCACAGTATCATTAATAGAGAAACCAATAATGGTTAATATGGCTGCAATAAAGTTTTGATCTACTTCCATTGGGAATGGCAAGATGCCATCAAAAATTGAGTATAAACCTAACATCATTAACACGTCATGTGTTAAAGCTATTATTGCTCCCAATGCATATTGCCATTTGCGGAAACGAATTAAAATATACAAACCAATACCTAACAAGGCTATAATTGCTGCCCAGAAAGATGCTACCTTGATATCGTTTGCAATGGTTGGTCCAACTTTGGCAGAACTTAATATCTTACTTGTTCCGCCTAATGCGGTTAAACCTTCGTTTAATTTTGATTCTACAAGTTCGCTGGTGTTTGCACCTGTTTCGTTTATTAAATAGGTGGTAGTAATTTTATACTTGGTATCGCTGCCATAAGTTTTAACTTCTGGTGCATTTCCAAAAGGAGCTGTTAACTTTTCACGAATTTCGTTTTGGCCAACTGATTTGTCAAACTCCACTACATACGTCCAACCACCTTTAAAATCTACCCCAAGTGTAAATCCTTTGGTAAAAATAGAAACTAAACCTGCTAAAATTAATACACTAGATAATATGTAGAACTTAGAGCGGTTACCAACAAAGTTGTAATTTAAATTCTGGAATAAGCCTTTTGAAAATCCGGTAACATAATTGATCACTTTACCTTTTTCTAATTGCCACTCTGTAATTACACGAGATAATAATACAGCGGTAAACATTGAAGATAAAATACCAATTATTAAAGTAATAGCAAATCCTTGAACAGGACCTGTACCAAAACTATACAATACAAAACCTGCTAATAGGGTTGTTAAATTTGCATCTATAATTGACGATGCTGCATGAGCATACCCATCAGAAACTGCATTTTTTAAACTGCGTGAATTATGAGCTAATTCTTCTTTTATACGTTCGTTAATTAAAACGTTTGCATCAACTGCCATACCAATGGTTAACACGATACCTGCAATACCTGGTAATGTTAGTGCCGCACCTAAGCTGGCCAACACACCCATGATGAAAAATACGTTAGCCAATACCGCGATATCAGCAATGTAACCGCTGTTGCCATAGTAAACCACCATGAATATTAATATTACAATGGTAGCTATTACCATACTCCAAAGACCTTGGTTAATACTTTCGGCTCCTAAAGTTGGTCCTACTACTGCTTCTTCAACAATACGTGTAGGAGCAGGTAATTTACCCGCTTTTAATATATTAGCTAAATCGCCTGCTTCTTCGCTGGTAAAGTTACCGTTAATTGAAGAACGGCCGTTTGGAATTTCGTTTTGTACGTTTGGTGATGAGTAAACTAAATCATCCAACACAATTGCAATAGAACGACCAATGTTTGCTTTGGTTAAGTTTTTCCAAATGCGAGCACCATCAGCGTTCATGCTCATGCTTACTTCTATTTCGCCATTTTGGCCAATGTCTCTGCGTGCATCAATTACTTTATCGCCTTCTAATTGTGCGCCACCATTCATTGAAGTTTTCACTGCATGTAACATCACTACATCACCATTATCACCAATGGCTTTGCTTTCCCATAAAAATTTAATGTTATTAGGTAATGAATTACGAACTTCAGCACGTTCTAATAACGCATTTACCTTTGCAGTATCTCTAATAGATGACATACCACAAATAGAACCACGTTCAGCTAACATTCCTTTTTCGTCAGCGTTAGGACGCAATACAGCAAACAATGGATTTTCTTTGGTAAAGTTTTCTATTTTCTTTTGGGTTGAATCAGCACCTGCACTTACAGTGGTATCTGTTGCTTTTTTAGTTCCAGATAAGCCAGCTAATGCGCTGCTTTTTTGTGTGGTATCTGTGCTGTTGCTATCAACCGCTGTTGATATTGAGCCTGACCCATTTGCTTTTGCAAGAATGGTATTTGCATCAGATAAGTATTTAAATGCTTCAGGATTAGTAAACGTTTCGTAGAACTCTAATTTAGCAGATCCTTGTAATAATTTACGAACACGAGCAGGATTATCAACGCCTGGTAATTCAACCAAAATACGGCCGCTGCCTTCTAATTTTTGAATGTTAGGTTGTGTTACACCAAATTTGTCAATACGAGCACGTAAAATTTGAAACGAACGATCGATTGCTTGATTGGCTTCCTCTCTGATATAAGTAATAACTTCAGTGTTTGTTGATGAAGGTTTTACTTTTTCTTTGTTGGTTTGATTTGCAAACACAGAAGCTAATTTACCCTCAGGGGCCAATTCAGCATATGTTTCACCAAATAGGGTAACGTAATCTTTTTGACTGGTTTTGATTTTTTCGTTAGTTACTTCAATGGCTTTGTTAAATGTGGCATCAGAGTTATTGTTCGATAATGATTTAATCAAATCACCAAGTGAAACTTCTAATGTTACGTTCATACCACCTTGTAAGTCTAAGCCTAAGTTTAACTCACGCTCTTTGCACTCTAGGTAGGTAAATTTTTTAAAGCCTAAGTTAACTAATGGCTCGCGAGCAATAGAATCTAAATATGCTCTTTCTTTAACAGCATCGCCATTGGCAAACTCTTTTGCCGTTTGTTCTGCACGGTAAGTAAACCAGGTAAATGATAACTGGAATAAACATACCACTGTAAGTGCGATTGCGAATAACTTAATTGCGCCTTTACTTTTCATCTTTCTATGTTAGTGTTATAATTTAATTTGCTCGTATTTGAAATATTGCCAAGTGGGCAAATATAACCGCTCAGTCATATTTTTACAACCTTTATTAAAAAACAATTTAAGTGTTGATTAACAGTTGGTTTAAGGGTTTTTGATGCTTGCGGGGTTGTTTAATGGATTAATCAATTTCCACCTGAAATGGTCTTCAACAACTTTTAAACTGTTGTTAAAATGCGCATTGTTGTTAATGATGATGTCTGCTTGCTCTTTATAAGGCTCAAGGTATTTCCTAAAAGCGGGCATAACATGATTATTCCATTGGTATTGGACAAAATCAGCTGGAATGTTCCGTTCCAAAGTATCTCGCTTTAACCTTCGCTGCAATTGTAAATCCTCATTAGCTTCTATGAAAAGTTTCAAGTTAAAGTGAGACGATATATCCTCTCTGTAAAATATAAAAAGCCCCTCTATAATCACAATTGGGGCTGATTCAAATTCAAGCCAATCGCCCATTTGTTCCTCGTGTTGAAAACGGTATTCCCTTCGTCTAACTGTTTCACCTAAAGACAACTTAATGATATCATTTTTAAAAGCATCCAAATCAATACAATCTGGTAGGTCATAGTTAATATGACCGTTTTCATCTTTTGCTTGCTCTCCAGCAGGCCTATAATAATTGTCCTGAGAGAGTATACATACTTCTTTTGGGCCAAATAAATTACCGATTTCACGCAAAAAACTTGTTTTACCACTGGCGCTTCCTCCTGTAATACCTACTAAATAAGGTTTATTCATGTTTAATTCTATTAACCTTTAAATACAGCCTGCAATTAGCCACTTTGATTGAAATATAACAAGCATATTATACATTAATTAGCAATTCATCAATTAAATTACTTATCCCGAAACTTTTGAGCCATTGGAAACGTTTATTGAAAAAATAGTTTCCTAAGTCGAAATTCAAACTATCTTCGCATGCGATTTTTTTAAGATGAGTGAAATTAAAGATAAAATATTAACAGAAGCTGAGCTGCTTTTCATGCGTTATGGGTTTAAAAGCATAACCATGGATGACGTAGCACGAGAACTAGGTATATCTAAGAAAACACTTTATCAGTTTTTTACAGATAAAAATGA
>CALPIR020000053.1 GCA_943323675.2 Chitinophaga pinensis
GTACATAAAGTACTAATAATTAAAGAATCGGAAACAACCGTGTTACCGGCTAATGTTTTAGTAGATGCTGAATTGTTTATGGTTAATTTTCGGTAGGTAAGTGCACTTATTGTTTGTGCTCCTCCACCGTTATAAATAACCCTACAACTTGCGTTTAAAATCGTATTAGTTGTATTGCAGGCAGGCAAGGATGCGCCTGTTCCAATTAAACCAGCGTTACTAGCCGTTATAATAGTACCATTATTTATTATACCACCTGTGGTTCCTGTAATTTGATTAGTAGTTAAATCTAAGATGGCGCCAGCAGCTACCGTAATACTTAATGCTTCAGCCGCTGAAGAGACAGCTACAGTATGGCCGGGTGATATATAGGTTGATTGATATAAAGTTGGTACCAATCCTCCAGCCCATGTGTTGGGGTTATTCCATGCACCACTTTGTGCTGTTGCAATAGCCTTTTGACTTGCAAATGCAAATAGACCTGTATTACTAATCGCCAAAGGAGTGGCAACAGATGCTGGCAAAGCCGCTGTTGCAGATAACGATCTATCAACAGGTACAGAAACCCACTGGCTGCCAACATAATTAGATAAAGTTACTGTTTCAGTGGCAACGCCCCCGTTAATAGAGGTATTTAAAAAGAATTCAGCCCTTATGTTAGCCACACCCGAGGTTCTGTTGATGCGCCAATACTGGTTATCATATACTTTAAACAAACCAATACTATCAAAACTTGCCGTGTTAGGTACGGATCCGTTTCCTTTAAAATATTCGATGTTGTATACAGTGGTAGAGGTAGATTGTGGTGTAATTAATATTGGGTTTGCCGTGCCGTTTTTACCTACTGCAATATTTCTTTGTGTAATGGAAGAACTGGTTAATTGCACAGGACCATTAATAAATGAAGCGGGACTCCATCTGCTAATTGGTGCACTGGCATTAATTAAGTGTAATATATTTACAGAATCTGTGTTTAAAATACCATAATCCAAGTTAGCTCCTGTTGTTACTTGCAATGGAGTACCCAAGGTTAAGGTTGTATTTGCGAAACTGTTCGTTAAAACAAATGAAGCCACAACATTATTTGGAGCAGGTGCCATGCGCAACGTTCCAATATTGGCAATAGCAAAATAACTAAAGCGAAGTAAACCTCCTGTAGATGACAATAAACCAGTGCCCGTTAAACAAGCTAGGTTTAAATCATTGGTTGATTTATTAAACGTAACACCATTATCTATAAAAAGGGTGTCGCTAACAGTTGTTGCTGAACCTATTAGCAATGTTTTTGTACTGCTAGTATTTAATAAACTTAAATTACGATACGTTAATGGATTAACCAATTGATTGGTTCCATTGTATACCACACGACTGGTATTGTATGAATTATTTAAAATGATACCGCCAATATTTAAAGATGCACTACTACCTGTTAATCCGTTTGGATTTGCAGTAATTAATGTGCCTTGGTTAATAACATCTAAAGATGTAGTAATGGTATTGGCGGCTCCTAAATTTAGGGTGGCCAAATGTGCGTTATTAATTGAACGTATATTGGTATTAACATCTAAAACCACAGCACCCGCTGTTGCGTTTATCACCACATCTGAAGATGTCGTAGGTACTACTCCATTTTCCCAAGTTGATGGGTTACTCCAATTACCACCTGCAGGCGTGCTTATGGCAAAATTACCTATGGCATAATATAATCCTTGGCTTCTTTCTATTGATGCTCTATTTGCTGTAGATAAAGCTGATGAGAAGATGACTACTTCCTGAACAACACAGTTTGATAATTCACCACCGCCTCCTGTAAACAATGTTCCAATTGATGTATTTCCTGAAGGCACAGTGCCCGCCAATTGCATGCCATTATTAAATACACTAGCGCTGTTTCCATTAGATACAGCAGTGTAAATTTGGTTGTTGGTTGTTGCTGTGGCGTTATTGTAATTATCTACCCCATTGTATCTCATCCACAAATTGCCAAAGTAGGCCCTTCTTTCGCCTCCACCATGAAAACCTAAAAACCAACCATTACTGCCGCTTAAGACCCTTTGGTTTGCACCACCATCCAAGCCCAATACAGAGCTTACGCTCCAAGGGTTGTTGTTGGTTACAAAACCAGCTGTATTAACATTAAGGTTATGGGCATTTGCTGCCAAATGCCTAATGGCAGGCTGTCCGTTTTTACGATCTATTACACCAGCTAAAACAATTCGAGGTTGGTTGGTAAGGGTGTTTTGTATAAAGTTACGGTTATTACCACTTTGGTCAAACCATGTGGTAACAAAGGCATCATTTACACCTGTAAAAGTTTTGATTGTCGCTGTATCTAAATGACCATTTGCATCAAAACCAATGTTGGTTTCTAAATTATCATTACTTCTTCTAATACGTAATGCTGCGCCATTGTAAGCACTTCTTAATTTACGTAAGCCATATGCAGCAGCAGCAGGTGTAGCGGCAGTTAAACCTATACTATCTAAGCCATTTTCAATTGCATTAATAAATCCTAGACCAAAATCACCATAACTACCAGTGATCGCAGCTTGTGTTATTGCTTGCCCATTAATAGCATTGGCCATGCTACTGCTGTATGTCGGCAGTGAAACCCACTGGCTACCGTTATAGTTGGTAATTGTAATTTGTTGAGAGCTTGTCCCTCCTGGTGAACTGGTGTAATTTAAAATTAATGAAGCATTAGCCCCAGTCTTAGAAATACTCCAATACTGATTGGTAGCAACACCTGCTAAACCTGCACCTAAGTTGCTAGGGTTAAGTGTCACATTTGCTCCATTAAAATACTCTAAGGTATAGATTGATGCTGCAGATGATGATGGGATAAGTGATATTGAACCAAGTATATTATTTTTCCCTAATGGTATGTTTCTGGCATTTATAGTGTTTGTGTTAACAATTACTTGCCCATTAATAAATGCGGTAGCAGACCCGCCAGTTATAGTAGCATTAGTTGAAAGAGTTAAATTTCCTGCAGGAACGGTTAATAAACCATTGGTTAACGTAATTAAAGTATTTACAGTTAACGGTGCTGTTAAAGTAGTTACAACCGATCTATTTACAATAAGGGTATCTAATACATTATTACCCAAAGTAAATGCCAAATTATACGCTGCACCGCCCTGAATGGTTAACCTACCACCAGTTGACCTAAAAGACCCATTATTGGTAATGGTGTTGTTAACCGTTAATCCAACTGATGCCTTATTTAAAATTGCATTGGCATTAATGGTTAGTGTGCCACCTACAGTAGTTGTTCCAACAAGGGTAGTTGCTGCAGATGTATTACTTATAATTAGATTACCATATGTTATTGATGAAATGGATTGCGCAGACGTACCATTATAATCAATGGTACCAGACGTGGTTAAAAACCTATCTAAAGTTACACCTAAGCTAATTAAGATGCCAGCTGGATTGGCCGTAAAAACAATTCCATTATTTACGCATGTGCCAATGGAAGCGATGCTATTGGTTCCCATCACTAACCTTGCATTGCTATTAATAGTTAAATTACGCAAAGTAACACCTGCAGTGTTAAGCGTAACATTATTGGTACCAGTAGTAGCAATAATAACATCATTGTTTGGACCTGGAACTACACCACCTACCCATGTTGCAGGGTTACTCCAGTTTCCACCCGTAGTGGTGCTGGTAATGGTTGTAGTAGCAATACTGTAATAGCTAAATTGATTATTTTCTACCGTTTGCCTATTGGCATTAGGTAATAAACTGTTGTAAATTATTAACTCTGAGATACCACCAATCAAATTATTATATACAGTTAAGTTTCCTATATTAATGGTACTATTGGTGGCAGTATTTACTGCTGATGTTCCAATATTTGTACTAACAACTCCTCGTCTAAACAATTTCAAATCACCGCTGGTATATGTTGCGCTCAGCTGCTCTAATTGCGTGGATGTATTAAATGGAATGGATGAGGCACCACCTGCCGTAAGAAATGAACGTGCGATCCAATTGTTTGATTCATTAAATAAAGAGCCCAACGTATTAACTGCACCAATTTGAAAAATACCACTGTTTGTGCTATTTACAAAAGCTACCGCTGTAGTTGAAAAAACAGCTGAATTAGAATAATTAGCAGAAGTAACTAAAAACTGTCCTCCTGAAAAAACTAATGTTGGATTTAAATTGCGCCTTTCAATAGCACCCGCATTTACAATCCTTGGTTGGTTAGCCGCTGTAGCTTGTGTGGCATTTAATCCATTGCCACTTTGGTCGTACCAAATTGAAACAAAACCAGACCCACTACCTACCCATATATTAAGTGCAGCAGTGTCTAAGTTACCATTAATGTCAAAACCTATATTTTGAACAAGGTTATCTGTAGTACGCCTTACTTGAATAGACGCACCTGTATAAGAGGTACTTAATTTACGTAAACTAAATGAAACTGCAGAGGGAGTTGCCGCGCTTAAGCCAACCCCATCTAAAGTATTTTGAGTAAATCCAGAGAAATGGATGGTAGCTAATAATAAAAAGGATATTAGCCTAATTGATGTTACTTTAAACATAGATCGTATCGAATGATTATAAATTCGATACAAAGTACGTAAGCAAGCCCGCAGCAATTTGTAGAGCAAATCGCTCAAATTTAATAGAATTAATTCTACTAAACGACCTATAAATGCTAATAAAGTTTAAAATCTATAGGTTTTATATAATAAAAACCTTGTCGAAAAACCTAATAATGCATGTTTGGTTGGTCATTCCTAGAATTATTAAACATGCCGTTTTGTTTCACGATTTGCATTAATTCTACAATATTATCTACGTTAAACTTCTCAAAAATTCTCATTTTGTAGGTACTAACGGTATTTAATCTTATGCTTTGTGCATTTGCAATTTCTTTGGTGCCCATACCTTGTAATATCATCCTAAGTATTTCGCTTTCTCTTAAACTTAATTTTGGAGTTGAAGGTAAACCAATGCTCCCATTACTATGCACCTTATCAAACCCATTACTTTGCGGAGCACTGTATGATTGCTGCAACAACATATCGATTACCGTTTCGCTAAAAAAGCGTTTATTGTTAACCATAGCATTAATTGCTTCCTTTAGTGTTTGAGCCGACTCGTATTTAACTACAAACCCCTTTACACCAATTTTAATATAATTAATGGCGTATAATTTTTCGCTTACAGAGGATAGGATTAAGATCTTACAGTTGTTATTTAACTCTAGAAAGCGTAGAACTAGTTCGTAAACATTGGTATTAGAGAGGTTTATTTCAAGAACAACGATACTGTGTAAATGTTCCTTGAAGAGACTAAATCCTTCATCAGCAGTAGCGGCCTCATCTAAAATATATGAAGGTGAAATTTCAGCTAAAATTGTTTTTAAGCCAATGCGGCAAAGTTCGTGTTCATCTAAATAAAGAAATCTTAACATAGTTTAAGAATATTTAATGGTTATGAGTTTAATGGTGTTCAAATATCTACATAAAACTAGGGGTATTAAGAAGAATTTAATCGAACTATTTGTAGATTTAATACTACAAAATCGACACTTTACGGAAAACAAGCGAAAAATGTAGAACAATGAGGTGAATTAATAATCTTATTAACGGAATAAAATCTACAATTTACTTGGTTTTGGTATAATAGTTTCGGTAAATGGTAACACATATAACGGAGCAAGCTACTTTAGCTACATATTTAGGTTTTGACGAAAATTCAGAAAGGCACGTACACCTATTTAAATACAATGCAGAACAATTTAACCAACTCGCAATGTTGGTTGGTAAATATGGCAAAACAGAAGGTGTAAATGGATTATTCATTTTTGATAATGAAACCTTCAAAAAAATTACCACATTAAAATGGAATCACTCATTAAAAATAAACTCGTTTTGTTTAGATCCAAGTCCGCTATTAACTAAAGAAACAAAACAGCTTATAAAAAAAAGTATAGGACAAGAAGAATTGGTTCCATTTAAAATAATACTTAGCAACCAATTTTACAACACAACAGACATGTTTAGAATAGAAAGAAAAAAAGCAATTGAAAATTTCAGGTATTGTAGTACATTGATAAAAGATATAACCAATACTAAACCAAGAATAAATGAAGGAAAACTGATTGTAAGCGCGAAAGCCTTGATGATGATACATGCTTATACAGGAGTTAACCCAAACACATTTTTTGCCAAAAACAATTTTACAACTAATAATTTAGATTGGACAGGGATACACAAATACAAACTATAAAACCTATTCCAACACCTCTGCTAAAATCTCGTGGCTACGCATGTTACTAAATCCGCTTAAATGTTGATTGTAATACATAACCAATGCTTGAATTAATTGCTTACGGTGCAGTCCGTGTATTTGCATTATTTTTTGTTCGTCATAATTACAATTCATCAATTCAATAAGTAGTTGACTACTCACTAAATCAATCTGAAATGGGTTTTTATCATCGTAAGGTTCAAACTCTCCATCTCTGAAATTAAAGCCCATGGTGGTTGTTCCATAATTATTTAATTTAGGATAAAAGCCTAAGAAACGAGATAAATTTATGAGAAAATATAATGGGTAGTTAGCCGTTCGCTCTTGTTCCATGTCTAAAATCTGAATGGTACTGTTTAAATATTCAAATAAGTTAACATCGGGTTGATTTTCTTCTTTGATGCTCCTATAAATAACTTCGGCCATAAACATACCAATGGCACTTTTATGCATATTAAAATGTAGGCTATTAAGTTGCGGAGTGCACTTTAACTCTTTTATGCGTTGTAGGTTTTTGTTTTGTTGGTGATATGCCTCAAGCTCCAGAATAGTTAGCGGTTGCAATTGAGATGGTCGTATGGCACCTTTGTTTTTTCTTACTCCATTTATTAAATACGATTGCATACCATATATGTTTGTAAAGCATTTAAGTATTACACTGGTTTCGCTGTAATCAATACACTTTATAACAATGGCCCTGCATTTGGTTAGCATGCTACAACAATAAACGTTTTTTGTGTTTTGGAAAGATTAGTTTACAAACAACAACTTGGTAACATATGTTTCGGTGGCATCTTCGTTACTACTGTATATTAAATACACGCCTGTAGCAGCGCGTTTTCCACTAAAGTTCCTGCCGTTCCATGTTGCCATACCACCATTAGCTTGGGTTTCGTATACTAAGTTACCTGCTATGTCGGTTATCTTCACATTGGTATTTTCGGCAAGACCACGGATGGCAATTTCACCATTGTATTCTGGTCTAACCGGATTAGGATATAAAACCACTTTATTATGCGTTGCATCAGCTTGGGTAGCATCGCCAGAATAACTTATTATTCCCTTTTCTGTTGCAAAAAACACTTCACCTGTTTCCTCAAAAATACCAATATCGTATACCACGTTTGATAACAATGGGCTATTATCAGTTGTAAAATTTCGGATAACGGTGTAACCGTCTTCACTCAATAACCAAACTCCATTTCGTGTGCCAATCCATTTGCGATTTGCACCATCAACCTTAATACATAATATGGCATCAGTACCTAAAATAATGCTATTAAAACTGCCTGTATTAATTACCAATTGGCGGGCGTCAAAACTACGACTTGATGAATTACTGAACACAGCAGTGGGATCACTGATAATGCACAAACCATTATCAGTTCCAACCCACATTTCACCATTTTTATCTAAAGCCATGCTTAACACATTGGTGCTGGGCAATAATCCATTGCCTTTTTCTTTACCCAATATTTTAAACCTATCATCAGCATCAGTGGCAATATTTGCACCCTCATTGTATACGTATAATCCTCCGCCACGGTTATTGATAATCCATTTATTATTACGCGGAAAATTATTATCACAAACTAAATAACTAACATTGGCATTACCCCCGTTAAAAGCAAAAGAATACCATTGGTTTGAAGGTGTTTTTACAGCCAATGGCTTTTCGGCTCCGTAACTGGTAACCCATACATTTCCCAAATCATCAATGGTTGTTCCTGCAGCATAAACAGGCCTAAATGTTGGAAACTCGGTTACAAAAAAACCAATAGCACTGTTACTGGTATCATACAAAACAGTTGGTGTTAAATTATTAACTTCCAATAACCCAAAACCAAAACTTGTTAGATAAGATTTTCCTGTTTTATTATCGCATGTAACATCTAAAAAATCGCGGCACTTATTTACTAATGCATTATTAATAACAGCGGAGTTATACCACATGTTGCCATCAAAAACATAATACTTATTATTATTTCCAGTGCTTTTTAATCCTGTTGCAGCGCCAACTCCGTCAACCATCCCTCCTGCCACAAAAAGTTGCTTACGTGCTGATGCGTAAGAAAATCTAGTAGCTGTATTACCCCATGCTCCTGCTGGAGCTAAATACCTATTTCCATTTGGTTCAAATAATACTAAGCCTTGCTCAACAATAGCTAAACTGTAATTTCCGGCTGTATTAATTACACCATCAAGTACGCCTGCAATACCAAAAAAAGTGGGGGTAAATTGGGCATCATAAGTAACCACTTTGCGCTCTTGTATACACATTAATTTTTGTGCGGTAATACGCATGTTTTTTGTCACCTCACCAGATGCTCCTTTCAACGTATCCCACACCACGCCATCATAACGCCTAACTAAATTTACAGAGTTGGCTGTGCTAACAAACAAATAATTCCCCGCTGTTAGTAAATGCTTGCAAGTATCGTTTCTTATTTCAGTCCAAAAATTATAATCACTTAAATTGCCACTGCTCAATGATGCACGATATAATCCACTATTAGAACTGGCATACAAATTACTGTTGTAAACAGCAATATCGTTTACGGGTAAGTTAATACCTCCGGGTCCAATATTTTGATATGAATCAATAATCTGTTTTCTTACTAAATCTATTTTTACAATACCAAATGAGCAGGCTAAATAAGCAATGCCATCTACCACTGCAACATCATTTACCCTTTTATCACCAATAATGGTTTTCCTCAACAAATCAGGTATATTGGTAATGATGCCATTGCTCATCAAATCTATATTGGTGTTATTATATATAATAACTAGTGTTTGGGTGCTGTTATCAAATTCAAGTTTGCTCACTTCTACATCAGACAACCCGTTTACTTTACTCATTACTTCCAACGAGTTGTCATCCAAATCAAAACTAAACACACCGCTAGACGAACCTGCATAAATAATACTTCCATTTTGGGCCACGGTATTATTGGTTTGATAAGGCAAGTGCACCCTCCAATCTCCTACTTTAGGCACACTATACTGTGCAGATAAACCGAATACAGAAATGCTAAAAACCAGTAATATAGCTATGTAACGCATGTATGCCATTAAATAAAATAAAACTCAAACGTAACGCATTTAACTGATAAATGTTATATCAAATTCAAACATAAATTTAACTTACTCCTTATTTTATTTAATTAAATTCGCCCACTTTATTATGTGGCAAAAAATAGGAACATACGTTATACGCAACCGCTTTTGGTTTTTAGTAGCACTTGGAATTGTTACTTTGTTTTTTGGGTATTTTGCAACCAAGGTGCAACTTACCTATGATTTCGCTAAGGTTATTCCAAATAACGACCCCGACTTTATTGAGTATGTTAAATTTAAACAAACTTTTGGCGAGGACGGCAACATATTGGCCGTTGGGATTCAATCTGACAAGTTGTACGAGAAAGACTTTTTTAATGATTTAATTGAACTTAACAATAAAATTAGCGAAACCAATGGGGTTGAAAAAGCACTCTCCATTACCAACTTATATATGCCCTATCGCAACGATAGCCTGCATAAATTAGAACTAAAACCAATTGTAAACGGTTATCTGCACTCCCAAGCAGAAATGGATTCGGTTAAAAAAGTTATTTCATCATTACCACTTTATAAAGGTTTATTGTACAACGAAAAGGGTGATGTAGCGCTACTTGCCATTACACTTAACAAACAAAAATTAGACAGTAAAGACCGTATAGGTTTGGTAGCAGAAATTGAAGCACATTGTAAAGCATTTGGCGAAAAGCACAACATCGAAATTCATTACAGCGGCTTACCTTATGTACGTACTGTTTATGCCAGTAAAGTGGCTAATGAAATTAAAATATTTACCTACTTATCCATATTGGTTACCGCACTATTTATTTTTATTTTCTTTCGTTTCATATCTGCTGTAATTTTTTCGTTAATTGTAGTAATTATTGGTGTGGTAATTACACTTGGCAGTATAGCTATACTTGGTTATAAAATTACTTTATTAACAGGTATTATTCCACCGTTAATGGTAATTATTGGTATACAAAACTGCATTTATTTACTTAATGTATACCACCAAGAGTTTAGGGCACACGGCAATAAAATGTTGGCCATTATTCGCCTGATATCAAAAAACGGATTGCCCCTGTTTTTAACCAACGTAACAACTGCTGTTGGTTTTTGTGTATTTAGTTTTTCGGGCAGTGCATTACTCGATCAATTCTCGGTGGTTTCGGGCATCAACATCATGCTCATTTATGTAATATCATTGGTGTTTATACCAGTTGTATACAGCTATTTGCCACCACCAAAACAAAAGCACACCAAACATTTAGATAGCAAACGTTTAAACAAAGTAATGAGCCTATGTAACACTTGGGTGTACGAAAAACGTAAACTTATTTATGCCATTACCATTGCGGTTTGTATTGTATCCGTTTATGGCAGCATGCAAGTGCGCTCACTAGGTTATGTGGTTGATGACTTACCACAAAAAGACAAAGTATATACCGATTTAAAATTTTTTGAAAAAGAATTGAAAGGTGTTTTACCTTTTGAAATAAGAATAGATACCAAGCGAAAAAATGGGGTAAAAGATTTTTCAACCCTACAAAAAATGAACCGCTTACAAAAAGAATTGGCCGAATTTCCTGAGTTTAGCAAAGCGATTTCTATGGTTGATTTTTTAAAGTTTGCCAACCAAGGTTACCACGATGGTGATGAAAGGTATTACATTCTGCCAAGTGCTTTAGATATTAGTGACCTGCTAAGTTATGTGCCAAAAGGAGGCGAAGTAAGTGGAGGTTTGATGAAGAGTATGGTTGACAGCAATTACCAGGTAGCACGTATTAGCATACAAATGGCTGATGTAGGCTCGGTGGAGTTAAAAACGTTAAACCAACGAGTACAAACCATTGTTGACGAAGTTTTTCCTAAAGACAAGTACGATGTGAAACTTACAGGTACCCCTTTGATCTTTTTAAAGGGTAACGATTATTTGGTTGAAAACCTTTTGCAAAGTGTAATTGCTGCACTCATCATCATTTCTATTATGATGGCATTTTTGTTTTTCAGTTGGAAAATGGTGCTCATATCATTGGTTCCTAACATAGTTCCTTTGTTAATGACCTTGGGTATTATGGGCTTTTTCGACATCAGACTTAAACCATCTACTATCATTATATTCTCGGTGGCTTACGGTATTGTGGTTGATTTTACCATTCATTATTTGGCCAAATACCGCAACTCACTTAAAAAACACAATTGGGATATGAAAGTGGCTATTCCGGAAAGTTTGCAAGAGGCCGGGCCAAGTATTATTTACACGGCAGTAGCCTTGTTTGCAGGCTTTATCATTTTTGCAGCTAGCGATTTTGGTGGTACCATTGCCTTAGGTGTGCTCACCTCATTGGCCTTAATATTTGGTATGTTTATGAATTTACTGCTGTTGCCATCCTTGTTGTTATCGCTCGAAAAATCAATTAATAATAAAGAAGAATTTAGCCGTACATTGGTTGAACTTGAGCCCGAGCCAACCGATAATGATGAGGAATAAGATTATGAAATGCTAACCATTAAAGTTGGCATTTTTTATAAGCACAAAAACTTTATTGATAGACAATTGAGGCAATAATAAAGGCTTCTTTCATTTATAACAGCTAAATCCTATTTTCGCACACTTCTATTCAGGGCTGAGTACTTGAAAGACAATACCGTCAAATCCATGATTCGACCCAATACCATAACTACAAATGAGTAAATACAACGAATACAAAAAACTTGACTTTCCTGCTTTTGAAGAGGAAATACTTAAGTTTTGGCAAGAACATAATATTTTTGAAAAAAGCGTGAACAATCGCGCAGGGGCAAAATCTTTTGTGTTTTACGAAGGTCCGCCAAGTGCTAATGGTATGCCGGGTATTCACCACGTAATGAGCCGCACGGTTAAAGATATTTTTTGCCGTTACAATACACTTAAAGGTTTTCAGGTAAAACGTAAAGCCGGTTGGGATACACATGGCTTACCTGTAGAGTTACAAGTAGAAAAAACATTAGGCATTACTAAAGAAGATATTGGTAAAAAAATATCAGTGGCAGAATACAACGAAGCTTGTAAAAAAGACGTAATGAAATACACCGATGTGTGGAACAACCTAACCACACGCATGGGCTATTGGGTTAACCTAAACGACCCATATGTAACCTACGACAACAACTATATTGAATCGCTTTGGTGGATTTTAAAACAATTGTACAATAAAGGTTTGTTGTATAAAGGTTACACCATTCAACCCTACTCTCCTGCTGCAGGAACTGGATTAAGCTCGCACGAGTTAAACCAACCTGGCACGTATAAAGATGTAAAAGACATGACCGCTGTGGCTATGTTTAAAGCCATTCATGCGCCATTTGAAGGCGATGTATACTTCTTAGCTTGGACCACCACACCATGGACTTTGCCATCAAACACAGCATTAGCCGTTGGTGCTAAAATTGATTATGCACTCGTAAAAACATTCAACCCCAATACTCATCAGCCGTGCACCGTTGTGTTGGCAAAA
>CALPIR020000054.1 GCA_943323675.2 Chitinophaga pinensis
CATTATGATGGTGTGCTAAAAACAACATCTCCATCATCAGAAAGTGACATTGATATTAATATACCTGTTAAACTGAAGTAAAATAAAAAAGCGAACCAATATGGTTCGCTTTTTTTATGCTTGATCTGTTTCGGGGAAAAAGAGTGCTTTTAATTCAGTAGCATCGTCTGGTTTCATTTTACCTGCCAATATTAAGCGTAATTGTCTTCTACGAAGTGCACCCTCATAACGTTTTTGTTCTTCATCATTTTCGGGTATAACTGCAGGAACACCAACTGGTGAACCATTTCTATCCAATGCAACAAACGTATAATATGCTTCATTGCTTTTAAATTTCTCACCACTCGGAATATTCTCAGCCCATACATTAATGTGCACCTCCATCGAGGTATTAAATGAGCGAACAATCCTCGCTTCTAGAGTAACTACATCACCTAGCTTTATACTCTTTTTAAAGCTTACACTATCAACTGAGGCTGTAACGGCTAACTTACCGCTATGCTTTTGCGCAGTAATTGCAGCAGCAATATCCATCCAATGCAAAAGCCTACCTCCCATTAAATTATTAAATGTATTTGTATCATTTGGTAATACAATTTCATTCATTATAGCCACTGATAGGCTAGTTGTTTTTGATTCAATTGTCATATGAAACAAAGGTAAACGATAATAAGGGTATAAAAAAAAGAGGCTCCAATTGGAGCCTCTTTTCAACCATATAAATCTATTAAATTATTCCTTGATTAACTGACGTGTAATAACGTTGTTACCAATATGAACACGTACCATGTACACCGCTGATTTAGCAGCAAACTGAGTTTCATTTAACTCAACATTTTGCTTACCTGCAGTTAATACACCTGCGTTATGTATAAACACATTACGACCTATCATATCAAACACTTCAAGTTTCACATCTTCTGCCTTTTCCAAATCAAACTCTATTTTAGTTGATTGAACGAATGGATTTGGATAAACATTGAACTTAAGCTGTGAAGCTAATTCTTCGTTTAAACCAACATTAGCATTAATGGTAATTGATTCGTTATATGATGCATCACACAGGTTAGAATCTAGGATAGACAACTCAACATTATAAATGCCTTTACGATCAAATATATGTGTTATTGTATTTAAGGTTGTGTTTACAACTGGGGTGCCATCACCAAAGTTCCAAGAGTAGCGAGATAAGCCACTTCTGTTAGAAGTAAATCTAACTTTACTTGAGTCTAACTTAGCTGAAACAAAGTTTACTGATAATGCACTACTGATGGTAATTGTTTTAGTCGCTGTATCACGACAACCCGCCACATCAACTATCAACTTAGGTTGTTTAACACCACCACTAATATAAGAGTGTGTCGTGTTAGCACTATTAGAAGTTGTGTTATCACCAAAAATATAAGTAAACACAGGAGTTACAGAAGGAGGAACAATTGACTGATTAGTGAATACTACTGCCTTACCTGCGCATCCGTTACTAGTTGTAAAGTCTGCAATAGCCTTGTCTTTTACTGTTGCAATAGTTTGAATTGAATCTACGCAACCATTTAAAGAATCAGAAGCAACTAATTTCACATAATAAGTACCAACTGCACCGAAAGCATGAACTGGAATTATTTCTGTTTTAGTAGCTGAGTTATCTCCAAATGACCATCTAAATTTAACCCTACCTAAACCATCAGCAAAAGTTGAATTATTATTAATAATCAAGTTGCTTCCTTTACATGCATTATCGAAAGTAAATGCAGCAGTTGGCTTATTAAACACTGAAACAGCTGTTGAAACTGTATCCGTACAGCCGTAGTTAGATATTACTTTTAAGATAGCTCTATAACTACCACCTGCAGGGTAGTAATATAATGGAGAATTAGAATATCCAATATCACCATTACCAAATGTCCACTCGCTACCAAATGAATTAATACGGCCATTTTTACCAGTAGGAATTGTTGAAGCATTGCTAAACTGAACAGGTGCACCAGCACAAACATTTTGTGCAGTGAAACTTGCATCAGGCTGAGCAAAAACTTGAACTGCATTAACAGCAGTATCAATACATCCTTGAATGTTACGAACCAAAAGTCTAACATTTATTATGGTATCAGATCCTGGCACGATAACATCTACAACGCTACTATCAGCTACTTGACCACCGATGTTAAATGAATAGAAATTACCTAATGTGTGAAGACCAGTGCTAGTGAAACGAGATACTTTACCTTCACATGATAATGTTGAGGTGAAACTAGCTACAGGTGATGGCAATACCACAATATTGTAAGCCAATGAATCTAGTAATGTGGTATTGTTTTTTACAATCATACGTACCCTGTAATTTCCAGGAGTATCATAAGACTTGATCGGACTTGCCGCATTAGAAGTTGTACCATCTCCAAAGTCCCAGCTAAATTGCATAGGCAATGTAAATTGTCCGGTAGTTGATACGTTAGTAAACAAGTTATTGATGTTTTGACATAAGGTATCGTTTGGAGCGAAGAAGTTAGCAATTGGCGCATTTCCAACAGTAACATATCTAACTACAGTAGAGTCACAACCTTGAGGTAGTAATCTGATTTTTACCAAAAGGGTAAATGTTTTATTTGAATCTACAGGCATACCATTAACTAGTACATAACCAGCAGTAGTTGGCGTAGGTGGCACTAAGGTAAAGTTTCTAGCAGAGTCAACTATGATATTTGTATTTGATACTTGGTCATAGAAATACTTATACATCGTAACACCTGCAACTGTCCAGGTAGAATTGTAATTGGCATTACTTGCTCCAGTTGGAGGTACAATTTGATAACGACCAACTCCACCAACACTTATCGCGTCAGGTGTAAACATATCACCACTGTTGTATTGACCATCATAAACTGAGCCTTTAATTACAAAAGGTCCGTTTTTGAAATTCCTAAAGAATACAATAGCAGTATCATCAAAGAAATTGGTACAGTTTGAAGTTAAGTTACGAGCCCAAACACGAAGGTAAGCAGAATCTGATGATGATAAATAGCCTTGTAATGTCATGTTTGAATTGTTACCAATTACTGTAGGGCCAATAAAACGTTGAGTTAACATATCAAACATGGTATACTCAAACTTCGAATCCGCATTGATGATTGTTAAATTAATAGAATCATTGTAGCAATTTGTGAAGTTTTTAGGGGTAATTGGAAGATTAAGGTAATTATCAAAAATTACAATACTATCAATAATGATATTGCCACCATTTTTAGAATAACCTTCAATACCTAAACGAACACCAGAAAAACCTTCTAATCCTAAACAAACGTCATAAACTTTATAACCGGGTACCGCATAAGATGCGTTCTTACGGTAAATAGGATAACTAGAAATTAAATCGTTGTATAACCCAAATCCGTATGAAACCCTAACTAAAATTGAATCGTTTATGTTGAAGTTATCTGCAGATTGAGATACGAACAACCTCAATGTTGGACGTTTAGCATCACTAAAGTCTAAGCAAGTTGAAGCGATACGAGATGCGGTGTTATTTACTGAATTTAACATTGCAGCGCGCGAACCGGTTAAAGGTGCTAAAACAGGGTTAGTTACAGATCCAAACGATTGAAGATCCCAAATATTGGTACTTCCATTAATCCCTTCTGCAGTCCAATTAAATTCATTAGGCATATCAAAACCAGTTGCTATTGCATTATTGGTGTTAATTGTCATAATTGTTGTGGTGTAATTGTAACCAGAACGTGGATCCGTATTCATGAATACAGCTGATTGGTTTCCACCATCAACACCAGCAAAACGGTATGCAATTTTTGTGTTTGCAGGTTGTGCAGGAATATTATATATCCTGTCTAAACCAACCCTAGTTGTTGCTACCATACCTACTTCTACACCGCCATTAATTCTATAATACAATGTATCGTTAACCACAGAAGATTTATCCATTACACGAGCTTTAATTTCAACAGGTACACCATCGAAATAGCAGAAATCTGCAGGTTTAGTCATGTCATAAATCTTAGGGCCAAAAATATCATTGTAAGAACCAACGTACTCATGTGCACCAATTGTTGCAATACCTGTAGCTAATCCTGGGCGAGGCCCACCTAAAATATCATTATTAACACGGCTAACACGTGAACCAGCTCTATAAATTGCTGAGGCAGTAGCTGTAGGTATTAGTAAATTAACATCGCTTGTAAATGGAGCAGGAATACTCATTGATAGGGTATCTTGCTTGGTAAAATTAGCCCATGAAGCCATTGTAGGGTAGTTTACCGCTACACCACCTATGTTAGATCCACCAATTTGATTAACTCCAAATGCACCTGCAGATATGTAATTATTGTAATCTGTAGACCTAAGTGGATTAACAGCAGCTGCAATCGCAACAGCATAATTGTTACCTCCTGCTGATGCACGAGACAATTTATTTTGAAGTATATTATTCAAAACATTAATATCACCTAGGGTAGTTGAACTTACACCAATACATCCAGCAATACCTGTTGCGCTTAGTGTTGTAGCGGAACCAAGATTTATAGAGTTATTCCAAATATTCACATCAATTTCGCGGAACTGAGATGCAACTTGCGTTCCATTTAATAAGATACCAAAAGGATTATTAATAAAGTTAGTTCCTGTTGGCACAGCACCTATTGCTGCAATGTCTGATATCATATTGTTGTATATGTATAACGACTTTTTGTTATCCCATTGTAAGTTAACATTGATACCGTATGCAGCAGCGTTGTTTGTAGATTTAACACCTGTTATGGTGTTTCTAGTAATCGTTACAGCCGAATCTGTATTTAGAAAAGGAAGAACTGCACTGCTAATTTCTATACCGCTGTTTAAGTTAAATGTAGGGATACAATTTCTAATTACATTGCTATCTATTAATAGATTAGCTTGTGAAGTAGCAATAATACCTGCAGAATTTGATGCGCCTCCAAAATAATCTGTTGGTACACCAGCGTTATAACTGTTTCCTCCAATGGTATTTCCCTTTACTATAGTTCCTAAATCATAAGAACCTGCAAAAGTAGTATTACCTCTAAGGTGCACACCAAATCTAACTCCTGTTATAAGGTTACCTTGGTAAACATTACTGTTATTTTTTTCCCTAATAGGATTAACAGGAACAGTAGTAGGTGAGTTAAATGCCACACCCCCTTGGTAAATACCAGCAAAAGTTGATATGGAGGTTGGAGTTGAATAGCCTATAATGTTACAATTTTTAATTTCAATGTTTGTTGCTGGCTGCGCCCATCCCATTACATCAATAATCCTAGTTAACGAATTGTTTACAAAACTAACATTAGCGGGAGCTAGAGGTAATCTGATAGTTAAGTTTCTTGCCGTTCCATCTGATGAACCATCAATAGTTACCCAGCGGGCTCCTTGAAAACGTAAAACACTGGCTGCTGCAGAAAACTGAGAACGGATAGTGGCACCAGTTGAAGCTATAACTGGATTTGCACCAACTGTAGGGCGAATAATGATTTGCCTATTTCTACTCATCAATGGGTAATCATGCAATGTAGAAATTAATGTATCCCCTTCGCCTGCGTATCCGTTTGTAATATTAACTGTAATCTCATAAAATGGTGGCTGATCAGCATCAACTCCGTTTGTATTTAAAAAGCGGAATAAATTATTGATGGTATTGAATGAACCAACTGTTGCTGTTCCAGCCAATGGTGGAGCTAATATTCCGTTAACTTGATAGGTAGCACCGCCCATTAATGGAGAAAAACTTCTTGGCAATTCTAATGCACCTATGGTAGCATCAAACGCTCTAGCATTGCCTGCAATATCTAATACAACTGATGCATTTCTAACAACCGCTTTTGCAATGTGTCCTACATACATGGTATCAACTAAATTAGTTGAGTCGTTTAAGAAAGGTACTTCTCCGAATCTAGATGTTGTTTCAAATCCATACTGCGTTTTTAATTCTGCCAATGATGGCATTTGAGTAGCTGGATTTACCAATCCAATGATGTTATTGCTAAAGTTAGCATTAGCACCAGAATAATATAAGTTATTATTACTTGCCAAAAATGGATTTTGATTTCCTCCAACCACAATACATGCTGCATTAGAAACTGTTCCTGCAATTGTTCTTCCATAAGTATTAGAGAAAATATTACTGATTGCAGTTATACCTGATGCTCTTCCATCAACGTAAAGTGCCGTTGAATAAGCACCTGAGGTAACTTGAGTAGATGCATTTTGTGATAAATGAATGGTATTGTGAATTAAACTTACACCAATATTAACCACACCCGATGCCACAACTGGTGACTCTATTGCAATTCCTGATGCAGAACCTAAGATAGATGCAACCGATGTTCCTGTTCCATATATTTTGGCAATGATGTTATTAGAAATAACTATACCACGATTGGTTTCACTTATACCAACACGAATACCAACTGCAAAACCTCCTGTTGATCCTAAGTTATAAATAGTATTTCTGGTGATGGTAATATTTTGTGGAGTACCTGCTTCTGTAGCAGTACCGTCTATATCTATACCTCTAAAACCAGTTGCACTTGGTATGTTGTTTTTTATGATATTGCTATCTATGGTTCCCTGCAATACACCTTTAATGTATATACCAGCAGCATTAGATAAACCACCACCTACGTATGTGGTTGATGGAACACCACCAATTCCAACATTTCCGCCAATAGAATTTCTTAAAATAGTTAAGAATTGATCAACTAAGCCCGCTTTTGCTCTCCAATAAATTCCATATCTAACAGCTTCGATAATATTATCTCCAATGAAGTTGTTGATATTGGCTCCACCAACTGCACTGCCTAAACCAGTTGCATTATTAGATGCACCCATATAGATTGCCGCAAGTGTATTATTTAACGTGCTTGACGAACTACCTATGAGCTTACAGTTTCTGATTGTATTGTTAGACGTTGGATTATTTAATGTTGGAACAAAAGCAACTAGCTTAGCAAGCGCAGAATTAGCAGACGTAGGTAGGCTAATGGTAATGTTCCTTGCATTTGACCCATCTATTTCGAACGAAGAGGCACCATATAATTTTATTAATGCCGAATTGTTACAAATGAATCCACCGCTTGGAATTGTTATATTAACAGGTACAGTTGCACTTAAGCGAATTGGACGTGTACCTGACATACCTGGATAAGGTAAGATAGCTGGTGGAACAAGCAAGTCGGATGCAAATCCTGTATTAAATACAATGTTTATAATTCCTGTACCGGATGTTCCAAAGCTATTTAAATGGTTTATAAAACTAGTTAACGATGCAAATGATCCTGTTGTAGGATTTGCATTGGTTGGCCAAGCATCAGTACCATTAATATTGTATACTGCACCACCCACTAAAGGGGCAAGTGCATTGGTTGTGTTTTGAGTAAATTGGTATGCACCAATAGATGAATTTGCCGCAGGACGTAAAATCCCCAAAATATCTTTAGCCAATAATGCACGACCAGCAGATGCATATCTTGTAGCGGCACCGTTTGAAGTGACTAATGTGGTATCGTTTTCGAAAAATGGACGCGTAGTTATACTGTTTTTATCATAGGCTGTAAATGTTGCCCACTCTCCAAGTGCTGTATAGTTGTTTAAAGCAGTATAGCCAATATTTGCCCAACCACCAGTTGTTGTATATTCGTATAAATTATTGTCAATACTATCAAATGGCGCAACAACGTTATTTGCTACAACATTACGATTGATGATAATAGCATAAGTATTATATGCTCCTGTTGTTGTAGCAATATTTTGCTGCACGTTTGAGAAAATATTATTGTAAACACGTAAACCACCAAAAGTAGTTGCACCTGTAACTAAACACGCAGAAGAAGAAGTATTTAATACAGCACCTGTTAAAGCCACGCTGTTATTAAAAATATCAATCCCGCCCTTTATTGTGCTGTCTTCAACCAAAATACCTATTGGATATTGTAAACTAGGAATAGAGGCTGATCCTGGTGATGATAAACGAGCAATTGTATTATTTGTTAATTTTAATGCTAATGGATATTGGTGATTACCTAAAGCAACACGAATACCCGTCACTCCTCCCGCAATTGAACCAAGGTTGTAAATACGATTGGCATTAATGATGATGTTACTATCTAAAGAAATGGTACTGGCAATGTTTGATAATTCAATTCCTTTAAAACCAGTTTGACTGCTAAGGTTACCCATAATGGTATTTCCTTCAACAACCGCATTGGCCTGATTACTTAACATGATACCTGATGCATTTGCAAGACCACCAATAAAACTGGCAGTTCCTCCAATTCTGTTATCGCGGATAATCAAACCTAAATCTTGATTTCCTCTAGCTGTTGCTCCAAAACCTCTGGCATAAACACCATGTTGAACCCTTTGGATATCACAATTTAGTATACTGATATTGGCGTTCCTTCTAACAGAGTTGGTATTTAAGTTAGCACCACCAATGTATACACCAGCATAGGTATTTACAGCACTAGCTGTAGCAACCCCATTTATATTGACGTTTTTTATTGTAACTGTATTTACTGGAGATGCAGTAGTACTAATTAAATCAATAACCCTTTGAGTGGCATTGGCACCTGTTGCATTAACATTAAAAGTTATGTTACGCTGACCTGTGGTTCCTTCTCCATCAAGCACAAAATATTGCGTACCTATAAAACTAAACAAACCTACATTGGAAGCTTGCGTACCTGCAGTTGAAATTGTAAAATTAACTCCAGATGTTGGCTTTAATACAATAGTCCTCAATGCTGATGCATAAGCAACCGAACCAACACTCACAGCCGAAGGCTCAGAACCCGTATAACCCGCAACCAATAGTATTGTCATTTGTCCAATCGTATTTGGATCAATACCATTTGCAGTTAACGCGGTAAGCACACCAGTAGCATTGGTATAGGGATTACCTAAAGTGTATGCACCAGATAAGTTTGCAAAGGTGTCTTTAGGCGCAACTAAATCGTTACCTACACCATTTACATAGTAGGTTTGGCCCGCTGCAAATGGGGCCTGAGCTCTAACACTAGTAAGCCCTGTTAGCATAGCCAACAAGAACGCAGAAGCGAAGAGTTTGTTTGATAGAGATGTAAACTTGGTCCTCATATATGGATGTTGTATTATTTATTTGGAGTAATAATCAAAGTTTATAAAATTTAATCAAAAATCAAAGCCTTTTTCGTACAATTTTTGGGTTTTAATGTTTTGCTTAGTAGGCTTCGCTTTTTTTCGCCACACAAAACCCTTGAGCCTCAACTCTTCAGGGCTCAAATCGGCAATGGGGTAAAAGGTTGCATCTGGCTGAGTAATAAATTTTGCGGTGTTAATTTTCCCCAATTCAAAGCTAAAAGCCATTTCGCTACAATCTATCACATTTACACCTATGTAAGCACTGTCTTCTTTAGCATAATAGATACTTTGACCATTGCCATATACTTGAATATACGATATTTTACCTGCTTTAAAATATGCCTTCATATTGCGCCCTTTAACTTGATTATAATGTCTACTAGTTTCTTGAGATATCACAAATGCATTGTTCCTAATATCCATTGAATCCAATTTTCTGTTATTAAGGTAAAATACAATAGTATCTCCTGTAACTTGATTCATTTCGCTCCATAAAACAGGTTTGTGGTATAGGGTCATTAACGAATCACTTTTCAAATAAACCAACGAATCACAAATCACTTGCATGTCCGTTTTATAAATTTTTACATTCCTATACGCTTTTAGTATGTCTTTTGGCTGTTTAGCTCTTTTTTGATAAGTAAAAATGGTATCAGCCCAAATCAACATGCTATCCTTGTCAACTATACTAATAACAAGTGGATTTCTCGTGATATAACTCCTACCCTCTTTTCCAAAGACCTCTGCTAAGTTGCCCAATATGGTTGTTTTGTTAATGGTATCTAATATTACAACACCACCCAAAGCTTTGGCATACTTGCTTTTTTTTTCATAAATAATGGTGTCTGCTATGAGTGTATTTTCGGCACTTCTTATTTTAGCCCTTTTAAGAAGTATACCCGATTGCTTCTCTGTATGGTAAGTTCCTGCTTGGCAATAAATGGTATCTTCTTTTGAAACAATTTTTGTATTGCTATAAAAGGTGGCAACTTTGGTGTTGGTTTGATACTTCAATGTATCTGTGGTCATTATAAATTCAGGACTAACTAGTTTAACTTCCTTTTTGAAATACAACTCTTTGGTTGTTGTATAATAATAGCCGTATTTACTAGTTAGCTCATTTTGCCCACTCATTAATACTCCGCCACTGTAATAACTTGCCTTATTATTGGTCAGATCAAATTCTAACTCTTGAGTAGTTAATACAGATGTGGCATCAACCATACGGACATTTTTTTCTAATCGCGCTAGTTTTTTATTGCCATCATATTTTAGCATATCACCATAAAAGTTTAAGCTATCTCTATGGGTGATATGAACGTGTTGATAAGCCTCCACAAAATTGGTTTCATCAAATAAATAAGCGCTATCACATCTCAGTATTGTTGCATCTTGCTTCAACTGAACATCACCTATTAACTTTTTAACTTTATAGCTTCCACGCGTCTCAACCTCAAAAGTATTGGCATTGATTACCTCAATCTTATTTCCTTGCGCAAATACACTTTGTGTAATGCTGAAAATTGCTATGTAAAGTGCTAAAAAAATGTATTTTCTCATACAGCCACCAAAACTAAGCAATTATTGTAATTTTGAGCCATGATTATTGCTGAATTGCTGAATGATTTTTTAAACGTAACTAGCACCATTGACCAAAAATTTATTTTGGCGATAAGTGGCGGTAAAGACTCTATGGCCTTAGCACATTTGTGTAAATCAGAAAACCTTAATATCGTTATTGCACATTGTAACTTTATGCTACGTGGACAAGAAAGTATAGATGATGAAGAGTTTATTCGCTCTTATTGCGCCTCCAACCAAATTACATTTGAATTTATACGATTTGACACAAAAACTGCTTGCGAAGAGTTAGGCATGTCAACCCAAGAAACAGCAAGAATTTTACGCTATAATTGGTTTGAAAAAATAAGATTACAGCATCATGCTAATTACATATTAACAGCCCACCATGCTAATGATTTAGCTGAAACATTTATTTTTAATGCTGCTAGAGGAAGCGGTATTAATGGGCTTTGCGGTATACCCAAAAAAAATGGTGTAATTCTCAGACCACTTATTATGGTTAGTCAAGATAGCATCAACGATTACATTACAACAAATCAAGTTCCATTTCGCAACGACTCATCTAACTTATCTGATGATTACACCAGAAACTATATTCGACATCACATCATACCAAAGCTAGTTGAGGTGAATAATCATGCTATTGAGCACATTGCAAAAAGCACCCAAATATTACATGAGGCACAAATTATAATCATTGAAAAACTAAACGAATTAATAGATAAACATTCAACTTATAATGGATCAACATTGATAATTGATAACAGTATAATTAAACAACTGCCATACTATAACTACCTGCTGCATCATTGGTTATCTCCTTTCGGATTCAACAACAATCAAATCAACGAAATAGTTAATACTGTCAATGGCTCTGGAAAAACATGGAATAGCCAAACACACTTATTGTTATTTAATCGAAACGAACTGAGGATTGAAAAGCTTACCGATGAGGATACAAATACGCTTTTATTCGAGAAGAATTTTCCAGATAAATTCACCTTCAATAATTATCATTTCGAAGTAACGCATATCGATAAAAAGCAATTAGATTTTAAACCAAATCTGTTGTATTTCGATGCTGAAAAAATCAATTTCCCTATCACCATTAGAACATGGAATCAGGGTGACAGCTTCAAACCTTTGGGTATGCTTAACAATAAAAAAGTGAGTGATTTTTTTATCGATCTGAAAATAGACTTAATGAAAAAAAATAGGCTTCCTATTATATGCGCTGATCATCAAATTATTGCTGTGGCTCCTTATCGTATTGACGATAGATACAAAATAACCGATAGCACAAATACTATTTTAAGACTAAAAGTTAGTCAATAAAAAAGTCCGTTTCAACATTGAAACGGACTTTTTTATTTTAGTTTTATTTTGATGATATTATTACTTCACCGTAACACGTTGTGTGTATTGTTTACCATTATTGATTAATTGCAATAGGTAGATACCCGATGGCAATCCTTCTGCATTAACCTCTGCTGTTTTACCATTCATATCAATGCTTTGGCTATGTACTTTGGCTCCTAATACATTGTATAAGGTAACCTCTGTTTTACCTATCATCGTTTCTTTGGTATTAACATTAAACTTACCTGTGCTTGGGTTTGGATAAATACTCAAACTGGTTGCGTTTGTCACCTCATCTAATGATGTTACCAGAACACGAACACTTCTTTCTACCATTGCCGATGCATTACCTGCTTGATCTATCACATGATAACGTACATATTTCCATCCGCTTAACTCTGCCCATAATGTATCATTACGTTTACCTAAATTACTTGTTACTACTACATACGGACGTAATTGTTCGTCTGTCTCGTAATTATCTGTAATACGGATACC
>CALPIR020000055.1 GCA_943323675.2 Chitinophaga pinensis
CATGGCTAATGCATTATTAAATGCACCTTCAGCCATTGAGTAATTGGCTAAGTTTAAATATGCCAGCCCTAAACCCTCAAACATTTCGGGTATGTTACCATTGTTTTTCACCCCATTTTCAAAGTACTCAGCAGCTTTTGCAAAATTGTTTTTTTGCAACATACATTGACCTGCATAAAAATATGCTTCGGTTACATTGCGTTTGTAAAACAAGGCTTTGTCTAAGTATGGTAAAGCACTATCCGGTTTTTGTTGGGTATACCAAACTTGTCCAAGCATGCTGTATCCTGAGTAATTTTCAGGGTAAATTTCAATAGACTTTTTTAGCGCTTTTTCAGCTTCAGCAAAACGATTATTAAATAAGTATGCAGTACCCAACATGCGATGAGCCTCTTCATTCATTGGGTCGTATGCCACAGCTTTGTTAAAGAACATGATTGCGGAATCTGCACTTCTGCGAGCCAATGCTTCATAACCATCAGGCATGTAATTATTTTCTCGTTTTACAATAACACACAAGGGCACATCATCCGCTTTTATAACATGTACAGTTCCCTTTGGAGGAAAAGCGCCATTCAATAATTCGTTTTTACTGTAGGTACGGCTAGTTAAAATCAAATAATCCCAACGTGGTTTAAACTCCTCGTATTCACGCACCCAAAAGAAATCTAAATTAGGGTTGATGCGATGACCATAATAAGACGCAGTTAAAGGCTCATTATTGATACCTATTAGTACTTTCTTATTTGGCTCTTGCTGTGCTATCCACTCGGCAGCTGCGCGACAAGAGTTGCTGTAATAATCTGTTTCATAATTACCATAAGCACCATTTATACCACCAACAAACTCATTAAAATATACGTATTGGTTTGGATGATTTTTTACCATCCAAAACAATGGTTTAGCAAATGCAACACCCAATACAATTACTACTCCAATTTGCGCAAATTTATTTTTTAAGGCATTAAGCAAAAATTCATATGACACTGCAGAAAGAACAACCATTGCTGGTAGTACAAACAAATAATGTCTCCATCCATTGTAATAATTTAAATCGGTAAACTCGGCCCAAGCCACAGGAAATATCATCATAAATAAAAACATCAATACATAACCAATGTTTACATATTTACGAATCCAGTTTAGCAACAACAATGTTAAACCTATGCCTGCCAATAAATAAATGGGATTACCTATGCTTAAAAATTTAACTACATAATATCCTGGTGCTTCGGTAAGCATGTACATCCTTGTTCCTTCAAACAACTCGGTATTGTTCGCATAAAATGCGTTTTCGCTCGACTTTTTAAATGCGATATATACATTTTTAAACGGATTACTTAATGCATAAGGCCATAACGATATGCCAAATAAATAACCCAATCCTGCAATGCTTAAAAAAGTTTTTAGGTAAGTTAATACTCCCTCACTAAAAATTCCCTTCTTGTTTTTGATACAATACCACAACCATTGTACACCTAAAAACATAGCCATATAAGCTATGATTAAAATTGCACCCACACGACTACCTATACCGATACCAACACCAATACCCAACCAGCTTATATGCTTACGTTTAGGGTTAGGCATATTTTGTAATACACGCACCATAAAATATCCCGAAACAGCAAAGCCTACTGCAAAAGGAATATCCGTTGGGTTGTTCATACTAAAGCCCATCCAACTTGGGTTAAGCCCAACAAATAACAAGGCAATGATTGCACCTCGCCAACTGGTTAGTGCTTTAACGGTTAACCCAATACATATTAAACCAAACAAACCATACAATGAAATAATAAAGTGTCGGGTATCGTAGGGATCGGTATCGAATGTATTGTAGATAATTGCGGAAATTAAATTAATGTGCTCCCCATAATGTCTGAATATTTGGCGCACATAATCTTGACTCCCCACAGGCTCGCTTAAGGCGGTGGTGTCTTCACCAAAACTCGTTACCCAATTATAGGCTACCTTACTGTATTCATCATGTTGTTTCTCATCCCAAGTCATTCCATATTGCTGACTTAACAAAGGATAAGCTACGCAAAAACCAAGAACAAGCACATAAAAAATCATTCGAAAAACTGGCGCATTACCTTTATTATCAGGCTTTGGAGCATTTATTTTGATTTCGTGCAAGGCAGAAAGTACAAAAAACTTAAAGCTTAAAAATAACGATATAAATGGCAATGCAAACAGGCCAAGTATGCTGCCTGAAGTACTATTTTTATCGGCAATTAACGCTACATCTTCGGCATTAATTTTATGCGCTCCAACTTGGTTGGCAATTTCAAAATAGTTTTTTGCAGTACTAAGCTTGGATTCAAATGTTTGTTGTGCAAATTCGGTATTAACGATAATTACTCCACTTTGGTTATCACTAATATTACTTGTAGTTAGAAAGCGAACAAAATTATTATAAAGGGCGTTGCTTATTTTTTGTAGTATTCCGTTTTTATTGGCACTTTCTTTTAAGAAATAAGAACCGAAATAAAATGCATTGTTTAGCATTTTTTTTCGTTTGGCTTGTGCAGCACCAACCAACGCAGACATGTTAACGGTATCGGCATTTTCTACAATCAAGCTTGTTGCTCCTCCAGCAAGTAAAAATGCTTCGGTGTAATTTTTTGCAACATGTAGTCTTTGCTTTTGTACTAAATCTTGATATGCAGCATTTTGCTTGAACTCATCAGCCAATTTTTGGTTTGAATTTGTGATGAGTACACAATCGACATCAGCTTTACCCTTACTAAACGAATTAAAAATTTGTTCGTAAGAAGCATGTTTAGCGTTGCCTTTTATTGGCAAGATGATACTTAAACGGCTATCTGATTTAGGTGTTTGCATAAGTAACTAATTTCAAAAAAACAGGTTAGCTTTTTTTCTGATTTAAGCCTAAGAAGCTTAAGAAAAAACTAGAAAAAATGGTTTGTAAACCCATCATAATGGCAAATACAGATGGAATAACTACGCGTAAAATACTTGAGTAATTAAGCTGCCCAAAATCTTGTTGATCCCACAAGTATAATGAATAAATAGACCCACCTAAACCGGCAAGAGTAATTAAAAACCCAACGATTAAACCAGCTTCTAATGTTAAAAAATTATAGAGTTTATCAAGGGTTGAATTTTTAGGCAAGAAACCTTGTTGTATGGCATAAATACGTGTAAATACTGCAAAGTTAACGGCTTGAAAACCGATTACAACGAATGCTCCTGCATAAAGCAATGTATTGGTATCAAAGTGAATATTCATTAGTTGAACTGGACCTTGCTGAATAAGCACAAACAAAATTAAACCAATAATCATTAAGGTTAAACCAGGAATTAAAAACAACCACTTAGGACTGTATAATAACAAGAAACGCAGGTGTCTCCAACCATCACGCCAAGTACGTAAATGAGGAGGACGTGTTCTTCCATCAACAGAGAGCGTGGTTGGAACTTCAATTATTTTTAACTTATTAATTTGAGCCTTAACAACCATTTCGCTTGCAAACTCCATTCCTGTAGTTTGTAAGTTCAGCACAGTAACAATATCTTGGCGGAAGCCGCGCAAACCACAATGAAAATCGTTAACGCCACCGCCAAAAAATAATTTACCAATAAATGATAGCACAGGATTGCCAAGGTAATAATGTAAAAAGGGCATAGCACCTTTTGCAATACCACCTTTAAATCTATTTCCCATTACCAAGTCATAACCTCCACGGAGTTTTTCCAAATATGCGTTAAGGTTACTAAAATCGTAACTATCGTCACTATCACCCATAATAACATATTTACCTTTGGCTGCTTGTATGGCACCCATAAGTGCGCTGCCGTATCCTTTACGGGGTATATCAACAATACGTGCACCACAACTGCGTGCAATATCTTGCGAACCATCAGTGCTGCCATTGTCACCTATAACAACCTCACCGCTAATATTATTGTCGTTTAAATATTTCATGGCCTTATCGATGCAAACTTTTAGGGTTTCTGCTTCGTTTAGGCAAGGCATTACAATGGTTAATTCTATTGGCTTTTCCATGTTAAAGGTTTAGCTATTTTTCTTTTTTAATACGGCAATAAAATGCAATTGTCTTCCAAATACCATGTTAAAAACTCCGGGGTATAAAGGTATACGTTTGTTGATGGTTACAACTTCTAATCCCAACTCATCAAACAAATCCATCCAATATTTTTCGGTTTTAAAGTTGTAAATAACTTTAACACCATGGGGAGCATTACCCACCCAATCCATAAATTTTAAGGTTTGAAAATCGAATGCATTAGCCCATAAATGGTCTTTTATAACCAAGTACTTTTTACTTACACGCATGGTTTCTTTCAATAAGTTTTTGAAATTATCATCCGGAACGTGGTGCATCACATCTGTATATTGGGCAGCATCAAAACTATTATCAGGATAAGGAATATGAACCCCATCGAATTCTTTAAATGGAATAGCACAAGTTGGGCGGGCCATGATATCAATACCTTCGTAGCTAATACCAGGCTTTTTTTCACTGATTAGTTTGCTGATGGTTCCGTCACCACAACCAATATCCAAAATTTTTACATTGTCGGGCATTTGTTTAGCTATCTCATCAGAGATCACTTTGATACGTCTTAAAAAAACATATTCATGGTGTAGGTCTTTCAGTAATTTCATCTGTATTATTTTGCTTAAAGTCTGCAATATAAAAATAATCGGCTTTTTATAGCAAAATGAGGATAAAATATAGGGATAAAAGCATTTTAAGGTTAGAAATTGAGTTAATTAACCAGCAGGTATTCAAGAATTATTTTTTCTTTTTACCGCCTACATAAACTGCATTTGGTTTTGCATCGCGAATGATACGCATGCTAGCATGTAATAAATCTATATCCATAACAATAAAATCGGCTAGTTTACCTTTTTGTAACGAACCTTTTATGTGTTCTTCAAAAGCAGCTTTTGCTGCCCATATGGTCATTCCTTTTAGTGCTTCCTCTCTGGTTAAAGCATCCTGCATTTGAAATCCACCTTCAGGAAATTGATTGGCATCCTTTCTTTCAACAGCAGCATAATAGGTATAAAATGGCTGTGGCGGTTCTACCGGAAAATCTGTACCTAAAGGCAACCAACCATTTTGGTTTAATAACGTTTTTAGTGCATACGCGCCCTTGATCCTTTCTTTTCCTAACCTATCTTGCACCCAATACATATCGCTTGTAGCGTGTGTGGGCTGAGTGGAAGGAATTATGTTGTACTTGCCAAATAAGTTAAAATCCTCTTGATTGACTACTTGTGCATGCTCAATTCGCCACCTGCGGGTATTGTTTTGGCCTAAATATTTACCATATAATTCCATCACATACCTATTTGCAGAATCACCAATACAATGTGTATTTAATTGGTATGGTGAGTTACTGATGCGCTTCACATAATCCTCCATTTTTGCTAATGGCGTGAGAAGTAAACCATGGTGTTCGTGTTGGTCTTGGTATGGCTTAAGCAAACACGCACCTCTAGAACCTAATGCCCCATCGGCATACATTTTAAATGAGGAAACATTTAATACATCTGTTTTTATGGGCGCACGATTTAACCATTCATCAACTTGTTTATCGTTAGCGCTTATCATGGCATACACACGTATAAATAGTTGTTTGCTTTTTTGCAACGAATCAATCACTTCTATTACTTCGGTATCAAGACCAGCATCGCACACGCTGGTTAAACCCAAATCAATGCAAACCGCTTGCGCCATTAATAATGATAGTGCAATATTTTCCCTATTAGGTTTAGGTAGTTTTTCTTGAACCAAATCAACCGCGTTATCAATTAAAACTCCCGTAAGTTTGTTGTCATTTTTAATCAATTCACCTCCCGCAATTTTTGTATTGATGTTTATTTGGGCTAGTTCAAGCGCCTTATTATTAGCAATTGCTGCATGGCCATCAACCCGTTTTAACAAAACCGGAATATTAGGGAACAACTGATTGAGTTTATCGTTGGTTGGGAAAATTTTCACGGTCCAATCATTTTGATCCCAACCACGACCTGTTAAAAATTGAGGCTTATTTTTTGATACAAAATCTTCACATCTCACTATCACCTCGTCCCAACTTTTGGTATTGGTTAAATCAACCGTTTGCATATGAGCGCCTAAACCATAAAAGTGGGCGTGGGCATCAATTAACCCTGGATAAATAAACTTTCCGTTTGCCTCTAAAACCGAATCGGATTGGAACTTTTTGAGTAACTCATCGTTGCCAACTTCAATAATTTTACCTTGATTAATAATCATCACTGATGCAGTTGACATCAAAGAATCAATGGTATAAATTTTAGCACCTTTAACTATTAAATCAACCTTATTGCTTTTGCCACATGCTATCAAAATCAATAAACATAAACAACTGTATAGGTTAAGGTTTTTCATTGGGTTTTGGTTTAATGTTATTTACCACCACCAATACGATTAAAATATTCCTTACTTTTTTCTTTGTAGTAAGGCTGCATATCAGCAGGAATAGTTTCTAATAACTCCTTCTCTTTATTTTTTTGTTGTATGTATAGATCAAATACAGGAGGACTCGGTTTTGGTTTATCCTTAGCTTGTTCAGCTTCACGCTTTTCTTCTTGCTCTTGTTTACGTTCAGCTTTTTCGCTCTCTAGCAAACGTGTTAAAATTTCTTGCTGGCGTTGCAACATTTCTGAAGTTAGTTTTTTATTATAGAGCTCCTTTTCTGTTTGCTCCATCATACGTTTCATTTCCTCTAGCATTTTTGCGCCACCCACACCCTCTTTTTGTTTAGCATCCATTTGCTGCATCATTTTTTGCAACTGTTGGCGTATGGCCATTTGTTGAGCGGCCATTCTTGCAAAGCCTTCACTACCCATACCTTGTTGCCCATTAGGGTTAGGTTGCTGCCCGTTTGGCATTTGACCGGGTTTTTGTCCACCTTGTTGTGGTTTGCCCTCTTCGCCTTTTTTGTTCATGCCCTCACGCAATTGCTTATTCAACTCTTCTTGCATTTTTTTAATTTGGCTCATAGTTAAAGGTTTGCTTCCCTTTCCTTGACCAGGTTTTGGTTTCGGTTTTCCTTTGCCACTTTTTTTACTTTTAGCCTGTTGATTTTGTTGTTGCATTTGGTTAAGCACTTGACTTAACATTACAGCAAGATTATTTGCATGCGTCATAGCATACTGCTGACGCGTGCGTATTTCCATGAAATTACGTACACCGAAACCCGTAACACTTTTATCTAAGTTATCATTCAGTTTGGTTACTTCACGGTTTATAAACGAACTTATTTCGGGCACACGTTTACTTAAGGCCAACAAACTATCCTCAATAATTTTAGCGTTGTCTTTTGTTATTTTTTGTTTTTTGGCCAATTCTACATATTGCGGACTATAGCCATTCAGCTTATTCATCTCCTCAATTAAACCTTCTTGGTCTTTACTTAATTGAATGGTATTTTCTAGAATCTCGCGTAAAGTTGCTGCATCTTCTTCTTGTTGTTCTTTTTCTGCCTCCTCTTGTTTTTCTTTTATTTTTTCTGCCATTTCCTCCATCTCTTTGGCAGCATTATCTTGATTTTCTTTGGCTTTTTTATTATCCTTTTTATCTAAATTATCCTGCGCCTTCTGCATTTCCTCATTGGCTTTTTCTTCTTCTTTTTTAGTATCCCCTAATTCACGTGGTTCTTCTAACTCTTTGTTTTTTTGCTCAATATCTTTCAGCTCTTTCTGCAGGTCTTTAAACTCTTGTTGCAATTTTTGCTGCTCTTGTTTTAATTGCTCTTGTTGCTGCTGTTTATCTTCTTTCTTTATTCCCTTTTGCTGGTCAAGCTGTTCGGTTTTTTTAGCAATTTCTTTTTGTTGATCTGCTAATTTCTCGAGCTGTTTAGTGGTTTCGGTAATCTTTTTGTCTAACTCTAATTGCTTAAACTGCTCCAACATTCTGTCCAGCTCTTTCTCCACATCCTTATTGTTCATTTGCATCTTATCCATCTCTTGTTTAAGTGCATCTTTATTTTGTTGTTGAAGCATTTTTTCCATGTCTTTCATCAACTTTTTTAATTCATCATTAAGCACCTCGTTAAACATTTTCTCGAGCTGCTTCTGTTTCTCCAATAGCTCAGGATTAGATTCTTTATATTCGTTTTCTTTTAAATTATTTTTTTCGTTTTGCTTTTTAATATCTTCTATTTTTTGCACCAATTCTTTTTGGCGATTTAATAAATCTTGTGCTTTCTTTTTCTCTTCCCAGGTTAGCTCACGTTTCTCAAGCATCTTTAACTGCAAATCTTTTAACTCTTTTTGTAGTTGTTTGCTCTCACGCATCGCATCTTTCATATCATCTTTCAAACTCTTACCTGCTTTATCCATTTCGCTGCGTAATTCTTTATCACTTGGCGCCTTAAATAACATGGTTTTACTGCGGGTTGATTTTGCTCCACGCACTCCATCATTATCCCACACTTCAAAATAATACGCTAGCTCATCAGACGCATTTACACCCGTTTCATTAATGTTGAATTGAAAATAAAAACGTTGTGTCTTTTCATCGCGCTGAACGCTAATTGGCTTGCTAATAGCCCCTTGCTTTACTTTACTTTCTGTATCTGATTTTAAAAATCTATATGCAAAAACCAACTTGGTTAATCCGTAATCATCACTAATATCACCAATAAAATAAAGCTGTTTACCTGTTATAGAATCCGCTTTTTCATCAACACTAATACCAGGAAAAGCATCGGGTATTACATTAATTAGATAGGCTAAACTATCGGCAACCCCATAACTGCTGTTTTTACTTTTAATAAAATAAGGTGTAGTAGTTAGTAATTTTTTGCTAAACACAAATCGGCTATCATTTTTCTTTTCGGCTTGGGTTGATGCATTGCCAAAACCTAAAATTATTTCCTCTGTTTGAACGGTATTAAAGCTCCATTCAGCAATGGTTCCTAATGGCACTGTAATATCCCCAGGATTCTGAATAACCTCTATACCTTTACCAATGTATATTGGATAGGTTAGTTTTATTTGATAGTTAATCAGAGTTGGCTTAGCTACTATTTTTAATGTGTAATTTTGCGAGTAATAATCGGCTGCCCAAAATGTGAATGGAACATCTTTATTTACATTTCTAAACATGTAACTAAATTCATTGTTACTCTGCTTTTGCATTTTGTATTGTTGTCCACCAACTTCTATATATACTTCGGCCGGGATGGTATTTCCGGTTAGTTTAAGGTTTAATTCAAAATCTGTAAATTGTGGTGTTTTTAAACTGGTGTTATTTATTTCAAAATTAAAAGGAGCTTTAGGCACAAATGTTTGATTGTACTTTACCAAACGTTCGCTACCGTTTGTAATAATACCAGGAGCGAATAAATATATAATAGCATATAACGCTACTGGAATTAAAACCAATCTTGCATATTTTATATTTTGTTTGATGTTAACAGCATCCGTAAAAACGATTGGTTTAAGTTGTTCAGTACGCTGAGTAATAGCAGCAACCAATAATTCTGATGAAGCTTGTTTATCAGCCTCTTGTTTTAACTGTAATGTATTTAGCAACTTATCTTTAACATCCGGAAAATGTTTGCCGATAATTGCCGAAGCATCCTCGTAGCTCATGGTTTTACGCAAATGGTACATACCCATTAGCGGTATAACCAAAAATCGAATCAAACAATAAATAGTTCCACAAACAAATGCGTAGAACATAAAAGCGCGTACTCCTTGGCTATATCGACCAAAATACTCAAGTACCACAGCTAATAAAAAACTAAACATGGTAATCAGTGCAAAATATATGGCACCACGTACCAATTGGTTTTTATAGTGCTTGCGAACAAAAGCATCAAGCTTACTGATTAATAGATTATAGTTTACGTTATTCATTTAGGTAAAGGGCGAATTTATAAAAATAGCCGTATTAACCCGCATGGTTTTAAGCCCATCTCACAAATCGTCAGAACATAACGTATTATGTACATTTTGTGATATGTTATTTAATGCATAATTTCGGAACGATTGTTGTAAAACAGATTCTAATACAATTTATTATGAATAAGAAATTTTTATTAACCCTTTTAGCGCTTCCAATATTGATAATGAGCGCTTTTACACCCGCTCAAAATCCAGTACCCAAGCCTGAGTTAAAATGGTATAGTTGGAATGAAGGCTACGCCAAAGCAGTTAAAGAAGGAAAAATTGTATTGGTTGATGCTTACACCGATTGGTGTGGTTGGTGCAAAAAGATGGACAGAGACACATATACCAATCCGGTTATTATAAAAAAGATAAACGAGCACTTTATACCCATTAAGTTTAATCCTGAGATTAAAGACGTTACTTACAATATTGGTGATAAAACTTTTAAGCCTGAGGAACTTTATCAAATGTTAACTAATGGCAACGCAACCGGATATCCTACAACCTACTTTATTTTTACAAAAAAAATGAGTTTGCTATTAGAGCCAGGATACAAAGACAGTGTAAGTTTTAATACCCTGCTTGACGGGGCAATAGCCGAAAGTAAAAAGTAAATTTCACTTACTGAATTTATAAAACTAAATTCGCCACTCCATTTTCTTATATGAGTGATTCAATACAACACGAATGCGGAATCGCATTTATCCGATTACTTAAACCACTAGATTTTTACCAACAAAAGTATGGCAGCAGCCTTTACGGCTTAAAAAAACTGAACTTACTGATGCAAAAACAACATAACCGAGGCCAGGACGGTGCAGGTGTTGGGGTAATTAAACTTGATGTTAAACCAGGCAACCAATACATTTATAGGAGACGAGAGAGTGGAAGTGATGCCATTGCCGAAATTTTCAGTAGAATAGGTAAAAAAGTAAACGAAACAGCCGATAAAAACCAATTGAAAGATGCAGGTTTTATGAAAGCTAACGTTCCTTTCGTGGGCGAAGTTTATTTAGGCCATTTGCGTTACGGAACATACGGCAGCAGCTCTAGCGACTTATGTCATCCGTTTTTACGCCAAAATAATTGGATGACACGTAACTTGCTTTTGGCAGGTAACTTTAACATGACCAATGTTGACGAGTTGTTTGATTTATTAATTGAACTTGGTCAGCATCCTCGCGAAAAGGCTGATACAGTAACCATGCTCGAAAAAATTGGGCATTTTTTGGATGAAGAAAACCAGCGCCTTTTTGATGAATACAAACAATTGGGCTTAAATAATATTGAAATTACCGAAAAAATTAGCAGTAACTTAGACATTGTGCGGATACTTACCCGTGCCATGCGTGAAGTTGACGGTGGTTATGTGTTAACAGGTTTAATTGGTAATGGAGATT
This sequence comes from Chitinophaga pinensis, assembly GCA_943323675.2. Taxonomy (GTDB): domain Bacteria; phylum Bacteroidota; class Bacteroidia; order UKL13-3; family UKL13-3; genus UBA6183. The sequence goes on from CALPIR020000055.1 coordinate 11,326, forward strand.
CGTTTATTATAAGGGACCCAGCCGGAATTCGTCCATGTTTTTATTATATAGATGATGAAGTAATAGTAGCTACTAGCGAACGTCCGGCCATTCAAACTGGATTTAACGTGCGTTTAAATACTGTAAAAGAATTGCAACCTGGTCATGCTTTAATTATTAAAAAAGATGGCTCGTATAGCGAAGAGCCTATTTTAGCCCCGTTACCTAAAAAATCATGCACTTTTGAACGTATTTATTTTTCGCGTGGTAACGACAGAGATATTTATTTAGAGCGCAAAAAACTAGGCCACCTATTAAGCAAAAAAGTAATTGAGGCTATTGATGCCGATTTACCTAACACCGTGTTTAGCTATATTCCCAATACCGCAGCTACGGCATTTTATGGAATGATTGACGGTATACACGATTACTTAACAGATTACAAAGCACAAGAAATTTTAAAATTAGGGGCCAACCCTGATATAAATAAGCTTAAAGAAATTTTAAGCTGGAAACCACGCAGGGAAAAAATTGCAGTTAAAGACGTAAAACTTCGCACCTTTATTACCGATGACGAACACCGTGAAGACATGGTAGCACACGTATATGATGTTACTTACGGATTGGTTAAAAATGATGTAGATACTTTGGTTGTTATTGATGACAGCATAGTGCGCGGTACTACTTTACGCAGTAGTATATTACGTATTTTAGATCGCTTACATCCCAAACGTATTGTTATCGTTTCATCTGCGCCACAAATACGTTACCCAGATTGTTACGGAATAGACATGAGTAGGCTTAAAGACTTCGTGGCTTTTCAGGCTATGTTAGGTTTGTTAAAAGACCACAATAAAGAAGACATGCTACAAGATGTTTACCAAAAATGTAAAGCACAAGAAAGTTTGCCTAAAGAACAAACGGTAAATTTTGTAAAAGAGCTATACGACCAATTTACAGATGATGAAATCAGCAAAAAAATTGCTGAGATATTAACTCCGAATGACCTGAAAGCAGAAGTAAAAATTATTTACCAAAGTATAGAAAACTTACATATTGCTTGTCCAGATCACAAAGGCGATTGGTACTTTAGTGGAGACTACCCAACACCTGGAGGTTTTAAAGTTGTAAATAAAGCTTTTACCAATTTTATGGAAGGCAATACCGCAAGAGCATATTAAATAGTAAAACATGATTCTATCCTCACATAACCTCGTAAAAAAATACAAAAAACGCACGGTAGTAAACAATGTTTC
>CALPIR020000056.1 GCA_943323675.2 Chitinophaga pinensis
GTTGAGTTGATTATTCATCAATTAAATATCGTTAGAATTACTTTTTGCATCCTTTAAGAAAAATACACTTTGTGCCAACTCATCATTATAATCACCTATTTTGGTGTTGGCTAACATGGTTTGAATTTTTTTTCGAATTGGCTTAAAATCATGATGAACTGGACAAGGATTTTTTTCCGAACAATCCTTTAAACCTAAACAGCATGAAGTAATTAATTTGTTGCCGTCAATTGCCATTACCAAATCATAAAGCGTTGTGTTTCTTTGTTCAACATCAATAATAAAACCTCCCTTTGGTCCTTTTGCGGAACTTACAAAACCACGCTTCGACAAATCTTGAAGGATTTTGGCAATAAAATGTTGTGGCGCATTTAAACCTTCGGCAATTTCCTTAATGCCAATATAACTCCCTGAAGAAGTACGTTGGGCTAACAAAAACATTGCCCTCATGGCATATTTACAACTTTGTGAAAACATTAATCTACGTTTGAGGAACCAAAGGTAATATACCCAATAAATAATAAAAGACCTTTTTATCTTTATTTATACAATCATTTATAAATGTGTGTGTTATAATTCATGACATTTATCAGGGCAACCCGTCAACACCAATTAAACTGGCCAATTATTATTATTAAATAGGTTCAATTTGCCTGTATTTATGCTGTAATCATCTATTATTGCAAGTAATTTAGCATTATAAAAACCAAATTAGGCAACACAGTATGCAAATTTTAAACGGAAACGAAGTATCTAAAAAACTGCGCGAGGAGATTAAAAATGAAGTAGGAATGCTAAAAAATGCAGGAAAAAAAACACCTCATTTGGCTGCTATTTTAGTTGGCTCTGATGGCGCAAGTATGACTTATGTTGCTGCTAAAGAAAAAGACTGTAAAGAAGTTGGTTTTGATAGTACCGTTTTGCGTTTTGATGCAACCATGACCGAGGCAGAGTTGATTGCCGAAGTTGAAAAAATAAACAACAACCCTGCAATTGATGGCTTGATTGTACAACTCCCCTTACCAAAGCATATAAACGAAAAAAAAGTAACCGAAACCATAGACTACCGCAAGGATGTTGATGGTTTTCACCCCATGAATGTAGGTTTAATGTTTAAAGGACTACCTTGTTTTTTACCCGCTACACCATTTGGTATAATAAAGTTGTTAGAACATTATAACATTGAAACTAACGGCAAACATTGTGTGGTTATTGGCCGAAGTGATATTGTGGGCAAACCCATGAGCGCTTTAATGCTGCAAAAAAACTGTACTGTAACAGTTTGCCACAGCCGCACCATTAACATTGAAGAACATATAAAACGTGCAGACATTGTAATTGCAGCAATGGGTATTCCTGAGTATGTAAAAGCACACATGATAAAAGATGGCGCTGTAGTAATTGATGTGGGAATTACCCGTGTTGAAGATGCATCAACCAAAAGTGGTTACCGTTTAAAAGGCGATGTTGCTTATGAAGAATGCGCAACAAAAGCCAGTTATATCACTCCAGTACCGGGTGGTGTAGGACCAATGACAAGAGTTGGTTTATTGTTAAACACCTTAAACGCAGTAAAAAACAAGTAATATTAAACTTATTCATCAACCTAAACATACTGCATGCAAAACAATTTAAACACAACAACTACCGAGCTAAAACTACCTGTAATGGAGCACTTTTATACCATTCAGGGTGAAGGTTTTTACCAAGGTCATGCTGCTTATTTTATAAGACTAGGGGGTTGTGATGTGGGTTGTGTTTGGTGCGATGTTAAAGAAAGCTGGGATGCAGATGCACACCCAAAATATACTATTGATGAAATGGTAAAATGGGTGGTTGATGCCCGAGCGCCTTTAGCAGTTATTACTGGAGGTGAACCTTTGTTACACAATTTAGATGCATTAACTACTGCACTTAAAAATAAAGGCATTAAAACCAACATAGAAACATCGGGCTCTTCTCCCCTTTCTGGCAAGTGGGATTGGATTTGTGTTTCTCCTAAAAAATTTAAAGCACCATTAAACGAAGTAGTAGCAAAAGCCCACGAACTTAAAGTGGTGGTTTTTAATAAAAGTGATTTTGAATGGGCCGAAAAACATGCAGCTTTGGTTAACAACGCTTGCAAATTATACCTACAACCCGAGTGGGATAAATCGGCAGAGGTATTACCAAGTATAATCGCATACGTAAAACTAAACCCTAATTGGAGCATTAGCTTACAAGTTCATAAATACATGAATATTCCGTAACCATATGCTAATAGAACTATACAAATAACAAACCCATTTACGTTTACAACACATGAGATACGTTTTTGCACTAATTACTTTTTTGTTTGTTACGTTTACATACGCACAAAATCAACCGTTTACAGGTACAAGCAACAAAAAAGCAAGCAAACTTTTTGGCGAAGCATTGCAAGCATTTACCATGTATGATGGTAAAAAAGCAAACGAATTATTAATAAAAACCATTGAACTTGACCCTAATTTTATTGATGCTTACATGTTGTTGGCTGATGTAAAAGAAGGCAACGAACAGTATAACGAAGCTGAGTTGTTGTACGAAAAAGCCATTGGTATTAATGCCGAATTTCAGATACCTTACTTCAAATTAGCCACAGCACAGCTAAACAATGGCCAATACGAAAAAGCACTTAGCAACCTAAGTTTATATAAAGAGAAAAAGGGCACACAAATAGACGCCAATAAAGTTGAACGCGCATTTATTACAGCACAGTTTGGATCAACGGCCGTTAAAAATCCAGTTCCATACAACCCACAAAATATGGGTGCGGGCATCAACTCACCATTAGATGAATATTTTCCGGGGGTAAGTGCCGATAAACAAGTGTTTATATACACCCGTTTAAAAAGTAACCGTACCGAAGATTTTTACATCAGTACCAAAGACCAAAACAATGCTTGGACCCAAAGCAGAAACATGGGCGAGCCAATAAACAGCGAGCGTAACGAGGGCACTATTTCAATTAGTAGTGATGGACAATATGTGTTTTTTACTGGTTGTAATTGGCCAGAGGGAGAAGGCAGTTGCGATTTATATTTTAGTGCATTAGATGGCATGGAATGGAAAGAACCTCGTAACTTGGGATTTCCTATTAACACACGTGCATGGGAAAGCCAACCCTCTGTTTCGTTTGATGGGAAAACTTTATATTTTGCAAGCGCTAGACCAGGTGGATTTGGTGGTATGGATGTTTGGCAAAGCACCTATATTAAAGGCCGTTGGGCACCCCCTATTAACTTAGGCCCCGATATAAACACTGCAGGAAATGAGGAAACACCGTTTATAGCTAAAGATGATGCTACATTGTATTTCACTAGCGATTTTCATCCTGGATTAGGTGGGGTTGATATTTTTTACACACGCAAAAACGGCACTGGAAAATGGGATAAACCTACCAATTTAGGATTCCCAATTAACACCAACAAAGACGAACGTTGTTTAGCAATTGGAGCAAATGGAATTGACGCTTACATTGCATCAGAGCGCGAAGGTGGTTTTGGTGGATTAGATTTGTATGAGTTTGAATTGTACAACCAAGCACGCCCTATTGCAACTGGCTATTTAAAGGGCAATGTATATGATGCAAGATCATTAAAAAAGCTAAAGGCCCGGATAGAGTTAATTGATTTAGCAACTGGAAAAACAGTTATTGAATCGCAAAGCAATAAAGTAACAGGAGCCTTTTTAGTGAGTTTGCAGGGAAATAAAAATTATGCCTTAAATGTAAGTGCCGATGGATACTTATTTCACTCCGAAAATTTTGCATTAAAAAACCAAACAGCTACAGCGCCTTTATTAATAGATATACCACTTAAACCATTGGTAGCCGGTGAAAAAGTAGTATTAAACAATGTGTTTTTTGAGGTTGATAAGTTTGAGTTAAAAGAAGAATCGAAAGTAGAGTTGAATAAGTTGGTTACCTTTTTAAAAAACAACCCAACACTAGTTATTGAGTTAGGCGGACATACCGATAACACAGGTATTAAACAAAAGAATTTTGAACTAAGTAATAACCGTGCAAAAAGTGTTTGGCAATTTTTAATTAGCAATGGTATTGAAGCCACACGATTAACTTATAAAGGATATGGCGATACTCAACCTGTAGCTGATAACAAAACAGAAGCAGGTAGAAAATTAAACAGAAGAACAGAATTTAAAGTGGTGAAGTTGTAATTTGGTTTGAGGTAAAATGCTTTAGGGATAGCAACGAAAAGCCCCGAAGCAAGTTCGGGATTGTTAACCCACAGTGAGGCACGAACGAGGACTTGAAGTGAATAGACCGTTAAAACGCCCAAATTATTTATTATAATTGAACAAGAAATTTAACCCATGAAAGATTACATCAAATACGCCAAAGAAGTATTTACTATTGAAGCCAAAGCATTAGCGGATTTAAGCAAACAGTTGGACAATAACTTTAACAAAGCAGTTGACGCAGTGTTAAAAAGTAAAGGTCGTTTGGTCATTACAGGTGTTGGTAAATCAGGGTTAGTAGGAGCAAAAATATCGGCAACATTAGCCAGTACGGGCACACCAAGTATGTTTATGCACCCTGTTGAAGCATTTCATGGCGACTTAGGCATGCTGAAAAAAGATGATGTGGTGGTAGCAATTTCATACAGTGGCGAAACAGAGGAATTATTAAAGTTAATTCCTTACATTAAAGCTGCACAAATAAAAGTAATTGGCATGAGCGGCAATCCGCAATCAACGCTTGCTAAAAACTCTAATTTTCATTTAAACGTAAAAGTATACAAAGAGGCTTGCCCGCTTGAGTTAGCGCCTACTTCATCAACCACCGCTACATTAGCTATGGGCGATGCATTGGCAGTTGCTTTAATGAAAGTACGTAATTTTAAGCCTGAAGATTTTGCTAAGTTTCATCCTGGTGGAAGCCTAGGCAAAAAACTTTTAACCACAGTTGAAAGTTGCATGTTTAAAGATAACTTACCCATTATAAAACCCACAGATAATATACAACAAGTAATACATACCATGAGCAGCGGCCGATTGGGTTTGGCTGTTGTGGTTGATAAAACAAAAGTAATTGGTGTAATAACTGATGGTGATTTACGCAGAGCCATGGACAAGCACACTGCAAAATTATTTACGTTAAGCGCTAAAGATATTATGACTAAAAAACCGCGCGCCATCAATAAAAAAATGATGATGGCTGAAGCCGAAGAAGTAATGAATACGAACAAAATTACCTCTCTTTTGGTAGCTGATGCCAAAGGTAAATTGGAAGGTGTGGTGCAGATTTATAGTTTAAATAAGTAGAAGGGACAGACGGCAAAGAAAATACTGACCTATTAAAGATAGAATTTGAATACCTTTAAACCGTTACAATAATTAACTAATGAATTTATAGTAATTGATTTAACCACTTAATAAGACTAAGAAATACAAAGGCCAACATCAATTAAAAAGAACTAAACATAAGTTAGTTAAAAGCATAATTAAGAAAATACTATTAAATGTATGACTTACTAGAATAATCAGTTCATCTAAATTTTCTAGCATACAAATAACAAACAGCAGCATAAAAAACAATCCACTTAGGATAAGAAAATGACGAAAGAAATAGAGAATATCAATCAGGTAATTGAGGCTTACTTTACAGCACATGCAGATACCACCATCGTTCCTGTAAAAGAATTAATGCAAGAGTTTATTGCAGCAGGTGTATTTAAAAAAGATGTAAAAAACGGCAAACCTATCCGCGATGTATTAAAACAACTTAACAAATCTAATGAGTTAGCTCAAATACCCTTTGCACATGCCATGCAAAATGGAGAAGACACCTACTGGTATTTTATCCCTAAGGATGCGGAAAGACCAACTCAATTGTATAAGCAAGAACCCGTTTCGGAAGAGAGATTGGAGATGGAAAACAAACGTTTACTTAGCGATAAGTACTACGTAATGAATTTATGTGATGAAGCCCTTAAACAAAAAGCCAAACGCCAAAAGAGATTTGATTTTTTAGTTGGCGATTTGCACAAGGACGGCAAAACAAGAACACAGTTACCAGTTGATGCTTTTTACCACGAACTAAATTTGGTAATTGAGTACAAAGAAGCACCAGCAGCAGAACCAACTGAGTTTTTTAACAAATTAAATGTGCGCACGGTAAGTGGCATGAGTCGTGCAGACCAGCGTAAAAAATATGACCGCGTAAAGGCTGCCGAATTACCTCTAAACGGTATAAAATTGGTTGAAATACCCTACTCTGTTTTTACATGTGACGAATTGAACAGAATAGTGAGAGATCATGAACAAGATTTAAAACGTGTTACGGATTTTTTAAAGCCTGAACAATACACCCCTAAAACTGAAATAGTAGAATAATTAACGTATTGGCATAAACTAAAAGTGCATGACACACCAATTTTTAGTAACCACAGCCCGGCTTACATTAAGAGAGGTAGAAATAGGTGATCAACAAAAGATATTTGAAGGGTTTTCAAATCCTATTGTAACCAAATACATGGACATCACCTACCCTACTTTTGAAGCTACAGCAGAACAAATGTTGTGGTACGAAACAAAACGTGAAAACGGGACAGGCAATTCTTGGGCGGTTATTAATGAGCACCAAGCGTTTATTGGCGTGATAAGTACCTATAACTTGCATTCTTTGCACAGAAGATGCGAAATTGGTTATTGGTTTTTTCCTGAATACTGGGGCAAGGGTTATGGCAAAGAAAGTATGGATATCCTTCTAAAAACCTTAGCAAAACAGCAAAATATTCACCGCTTTGTAGCTGAGGTTGAACCTGAAAACACGGCTAGTGTTGCCTTACTTAATAGTTTGGGATTTAACCGCGAAGCTGTTTTTAAAGAACATGAATTTAGGAACAATCAATTTGCAGATTTAGAAATTTGGGCCAAAATTTTCAACTAGAATTAAGCAATAAAAAGTTTAAGCATACAATAATTTATAAATTCGCCACATTATACTTAACAATATGAGTTTATACGATAACATAAAAAACAATACCTTTTTACTATCGGGTCCTTGCATTATAGAGAACGAAACGATGGTAATGAACCTGGCTGAAAAAATCTCGAAAATTGCCGAGGAATTAAACCTTACTTATGTCTTTAAAGCCTCGTTTGATAAAGCCAACCGCACTTCTGTAGATAGTTACCGCGGACATGGCATGAAAGAAGGCTTACGTATATTACAAAAAGTAAAAGACACTTTTGGTTTACCTGTAACAACAGATATTCACGAAAGCTGGCAAGCTCCAGAGTTGGCTGAGGTAATTGATATTCTTCAGATACCCGCATTTTTATGTCGTCAAACAGATTTATTGGTTGAGTGCGGTAAAACCAATCGCATTGTAAATATTAAAAAGGCGCAATTTTTATCAGGACATGATATGATACATGCTGTTAAAAAAGTAGAAAATACAGGGAACAAACAAATTATGTTAACCGAACGTGGAACCATGTTTGGTTATAACAATTTAGTGGTTGATTTCAGAAACTTAGTTGACATGAAATCGTTTGGTTACCCAGTATGTATGGATGTAACACACAGCACCCAAAAACCCGGTGGCATGGGTGGCAAAAGTGGCGGCAACCGCGAATATGCTGTATATTTAGCCAGTGCAGCTGCTGCTGTTGGTGTGGATGGTTTCTTTTTTGAAGTGCACGAAAACCCTGATGAAGCCTTGAGCGATGGTCCAAACATGATTGCTTTAAAAGACTTTAAACAATTGTTGTTGGATAGTGTTGTGAAGTACAAAACAGGACTAAAATAATTGATTAGTAAACCTATTTATTTAAAAAACGACCACCCAAAAGTGGTCGTTTTTTTATTGCGATTTATTATATTCGTTATCATGAAACATGAATTAACCATTAAACTATTCGCTGTACTTTTTATGTTCGTGGGAGCCACATCTTGTACAGAAAAAAAAACACAGTCAACCCAAACTATTCGAGCAGATACCAGCGAGGTTAGCATTTTTGGCCAACTATCTGAAGATACCATTGCATACAAACCAGAACGTATTTTTGAAAAGCTGATGTTTCAAAACGACTTTAGAACCATAGTAATGGGTAAAGTGAAAAATTGCAGCAAAGACTCTGGTAATTGGTTTACACTTGAGGCAAATAGTGAAGCATTATTTGTTGAAGTAAAAGATAACGCATTTGTTTTACCAACCAATTTAGAAGGTAAAGAGGTAGCTGTTCATGGCAATGTAAATGTGGTTTACGGCAAAAATGGAGAACAAAAAGTAAAAATAATAGCCACTGGAGTTCAGTTTTTATCAGCGCAGTAGTAATTATAGTTTATACCCGCAAACCCCGAAAATTAGATCTAGAAACAAAGAAAGCCAGCTACATTAGCTGGCTTTCTTAATAAAAAGTGCTTTACACAAAAAATAGCGGAAATAATTTGGTCTATTTATTTAAATAGGAAGTATACATCCAAACCAGTTTCTCTTGTTCGCGAATGTAATCACTCATTAAAGCACTTGTTCCCTCATCTCCTGCATCATCACTTAACGAAAGTAATTCACGTTCAATTAGCAACAAGGCACCAAAAGCATCAAGCACATGTGCTACCGCTTTTTTACCCTCACTTACGTTTTTTAGTTCCTTAATTTGCGTTATTTTAATGTAATCGCTGTAGGCATGCACAGGCGTATAACCAAGTGTTAAAATACGTTCGGCAACCTCATCTACTTTAATTACCAAATTGTTATACAGTTCCTCAAACTTTAGGTGAAGTTCGAAAAATTTATCCCCTTTTATGTTCCAATGAAAGCCTCTTGCGTTCATATAAAACAGTTGATAATTAGCCAATAGCACATTTAACTCATCTGCTAATTTTTTACATTTTTTGGTATCTAAACCAATGTGATTCATTTCTTTTTTCATATGCGTTTTGTATTTATTGTGTCAGATATTTTACAGGGTTGGTATTAATAAATTATAGCACTAATATTGTGGCACAATTGGCAGTTATGCAACCAACTACTGAACAAACAAAAGAGAAACCGCTTACATGCCCAGTGCCGCACCCGCAGCGCAAAAGCCTCATGACTGTACTAAAGCGTATGGGTTGGATGGGGTTCTGCTTTTTTCTCATAAAAGGTTTACTTTGGCTTATTGTTCCTTATTTGGTAGCAAAAGGTTTTCTTAAATAACCTATACAAAGTAGTTTCTATTTAACTTAATATCATAAAACATAAATCATTTATTAGGTTGATTGAGAATGACTTTCGTCACGACCCACATTCTTTCTTTTAATAGTATTCTCTTTTAAAGGATAAACTAAAACATTTTTCCTGATGCCTTTAATTATGCTGTTTGTGCACTTTATATGCATTAATATCATATGTCATGTATTACATTTGAATGCATGACACGCAAAGAACGGTTCGAACATTTTATCAATTATTTTAGCAAACATCAACCCGAAGCTGAAACCGAATTGCATTACGAAAACCCTTATCAGTTATTGGTTGCGGTAATATTATCTGCTCAATGCACCGATAAACGCGTGAACATGGTTACTCCCGAAATTTTTAAACAATACCCTACTGTTGATTTATTAGCCGAATCAACTTTTGATGATTTGTTTCCTATTATACGTAGCATTAGTTACCCCAACAATAAAACCAAACACCTGATTGGCATGGCGCAAATGCTGGTTAAAGACTTTAACAGCGAGGTTCCAGAAAGCATTGATGATTTGGTAAAACTACCTGGTGTAGGACGCAAAACAGCCAATGTAATTGCATCAGTGGTATACGATAAACCTGCCATGGCTGTTGATACGCATGTGTTTAGGGTAAGTGCACGTTTGGGCTTAACCTTAAATGCCAAAACCCCCAAACAAACAGAAGACCAATTGGTAAAACACATTCCCGAGGAACATATTGCTAAAGCCCACCATTGGCTAATATTACACGGCCGATATGTTTGCTTGGCACGAAGCCCAAAATGCCCCGAATGCCAAATAAGTAGCTTTTGTAAGAGTTACAAAAAACCGAAATAACGCCCTTCTATTCTTAATCCTTATGATAGGAGAATTTCTTGAGTTGTGGCGCTTTAATGGAGGTAAAACCAACCACCATAAGTGTCATACAACCACCAAATATAACAGATGGAACTGTACCTAACAAACGTGCTGCAAGTCCACTTTCAAAAGCACCAATTTCGTTTGAAGAACCAATAAACATGGTATTTACAGCCGATACACGTCCGCGCATATCATCGGGTGTTTGCAGTTGCAAAATGTTGCTGCGTATAATCACACTTACACTATCAAAAGCACCACTTAAAAACAACATCAACAACGACAAATAAAATGAAGTACTGAGTGCAAAACCTATCATACAGAAACCAAATGCACCAACACAAATTAGCAACACAATGCCTGGCTTTTGTATAGGTGCACGCATAGATAACCACAACATGGTAATACTTGCCCCAAGCGAAGGGGCTGCTCTTAAAAACCCTAAACCTTGCGGACCTACTTGCAAAATTTCGTTTGCAAAAACCGGAAGTAAGGCCACAGCCCCACCAAACAATACAGCAAACAAATCTAGGCTAATGGCACTTAACACTACCTTATTGTTAAACACAAACTTCAACCCTACCTTAAGTCTGTCTGCTATGCTTTCGTTGCCCATTTTACTGCTAATGGGCTTGGGTTTGATTTGAAGCATGGCCACCAATGCCAATATGATAAATAACAATACCACCAAAAAGGTAAGGGTAATACCCATCCATGCATACAATAAGCCACCAAGCGCTGGCCCAATAATAGCGGCCATTTGCCAGGCACTGCTATTTAAGGTTGATGCTGTTACCAACTGCTCCTTTTTTACCAGTTGAACAATGAAACTAAATCCTGCAGGTGCATAAAAACCACGTGCAAATCCGCTTAAAAATATAAACAGATACATGGCGTTTACACTCCAACTTTCGCTAAAACCAAATACAAATAAATCGCTGCTGGCAAAGGTTAAACCCACAGAGCAAAACAACAATACCCAAATGCTGTTGGCCAATATTTTTCTTTTGCTGCTGATGTCGGCCACATGGCCTGCATACAAGGCAATACTAAGAGCCGGAATAGCTTCGGCTAAACCAATTAAACCAAGTGATAAGGGATCTTGTGTAAGTTTATAAATGTGCCAACCTGCTATAACGGCTTGTATTTGTAGGGCTATAGTTAAACATACACGTGTGGTTAAAAATAATTTAAACTCTTTATTTTTAAGTGGCAATAAACGCGTGTTGTTTAAACTCATCGGGTTAAATATTCGTTGTAATAAACTTGTTGATAGGCCCGCGCTTGTTTAATCATGTTTAAACTATCAGCCCCTGCACTCATAATCAAACTTTTTGATTGTTGATCAAACGATACATATCCGTTTGATTTTACCAATCCAATGCCATCATCAAAAGTATAAGATGCCATACCAGCCTGTGCAGTATCAAACAAATTAACACCCCAAGTAAACGAATGTTTTTTTACGCCTAACATGGCTAATATACTAGGTGCTAAATCGGTTTGTTGACCAACCTTATTTACTTGTAATCCTTTTACCTCAGGATTTAGAGCGCCACCAGTTATTAGTAATGGTATATGAAACCTTGCAGGTTCGTATGGTTGGCGGTTTAAAGGTTCTTGGTGTGCGTGATCGGGTAAAATAATAATTAACGTGTTTTTGTACCAAGGTTGTTGTTTGGCTTGTGCTATAAAATCACCCAAGCATTTATCCGAAAAATGAACGGAGTTTTTATACAACTCGGCCTGACTTGTTCCTGTATAATTGCTCTTATGTGGCACGTTGTATGGCTCATGACTGCTTAACGTAAGTGCAGTTATAAATTTAGGTGATGGTGATTTAGGAAACTCTTCCAATACCTTTTTGTATAATTCATCATCGTGAACACCCCAATTTTCTGGCAGTATGGCTTTGTTAAACTCATGAATATCTACAATACTATTGTAACCACTGTTTATCCAATAAGCTTTCATGTTAGCAAATTCTGATTCGCCACCGTAAATAAATTTACTGTTGTAACCCAACACTTGCAGGGCTTTTGGCAACGCAGGTAAGTTGCTAAATTTTTGTAGTTTATTAATAATTGAACTTTTCGCCAATGCAGGTTGCGCACTAATAATGGATGCCAAACCTTTATCTGTTCGGTTGCCATTGGCATAAAAATTTACAAAGGATAAACCCTCATTTGCCAATGCATTTAGGTTAGGAGAAACACCAGCCTCGCCCCCAGTAAAACCAACCACATCTGCCGACCATCCTTCAAGTATCACCAATAAAATATCGGGGTTAGTTTGGGTAGATACCTTAAAAGAATTTTGGGTTGATGTAGAGGAAGCCACTAACTCATTAACTATTTGTTCTGCTTCTTTATTAGGTAAAAATGCATATGGATTTTTCTTTTCATCCTCCGTGTTATCGGCTAACGAAGCAATAAAATTCCAAGTGGTATTTACGGCACAATGATTTAAAAATGGTTTA
>CALPIR020000057.1 GCA_943323675.2 Chitinophaga pinensis
ACCTAAGTATTCCAATTTTTGATGGTTTAAAAAAATCAGCACAAATACAACAAGCATCGATTAATATTAAAAAAGCAGAGAATGATAAAAAATTACTAAGTAATGTAATAGAGCAGGAAGTTTTTATTGCCCGAACAACTTATGATCGTTCTGCTAAGCAATTGGAAGTTCAGAAAAAGAACCTAGACCTTGCTCAAGATATTTACAACAGAACTGAACTAAAGTTTAAAAATGGTTTAACATCAAGCTTAGAATTAACAATCGCACAAAGAGATTTAGAAACTGCTCGTGCATCATACCTAAATACCATGTACGATTATTTTGTTGCACAACTTGATTTACGTAAAGCCTTAGGCGATTTAAACAAATAAAAACAATAGATATGAATAAGATAAAATCAATTTTTTGGGCAACAAGTGTTGTTGTTCTATTAACAGCTTGTGGAGGAGGAAACAACCTTGAGTCCAAGAAAGCAGAACTTGAAAAGTTAAAAGCAAAACAAACTGAAATTGCTGCTCAAATTACTAGCCTGCAAGAGGAAATTGCAGCTATTGGGGATAGCTCAAAAGCCGAAAATAGTCGTGCTAAAATTGTTGCTATTACTACTGTAACAAAGCAGGCTTTTCTTCATGCTGTTGATGTACAAGGGCGTGTTGATGGCGATGAAAATATTACATACAGTGCTAAAGTACCTAGTGCAGTTAAACGAGTAAATGTTAAGGTTGGCGACAGAGTTTCGGCAGGTCAAATTTTAGCTGAATTAGATGCTGATGTGGTAAAGTCGCAAATTGAAACACTTAAAAAAGGACTGGAATTAGCCACTACCGTATACGAGAAACGTAAATCGTTATGGGAACAAAAAGTGGGAAGTGAAATTGAATTTTTGCAAGCAAAAAATCAAAAGGAAAATTTAGAAAAACAAATTGCTTCTGTTAAAGAGAATCTTGATATGTATTTTATAAAATCAGAATACAGTGGTACGGTTGATTTGGTGAGCATTAAAGTTGGTCAAGGTATTGCCCCTGGTTTTCCTGCAATAAGCGTGGTTAATCCTGCTGCTTTAAAAATCAAAGCAGATTTATCAGAGTCGTATTCAAATATTGTAAAACAAGGTAATCCTGTTTTAATAAACTTTCCAGATATAAATAAATCTGTTAGGTCTACGGTTTCTTATTCTTCAAAATCTATCAATGCTTTAACACGCACGTTTAATGTGGAGGTAGCCTTGCCAAATGATAATGAACTTCACCCTAATATGGTAGCCGAAATCAAAATTGTTGATTATGAGAATAAAAATGCAACGGTTATTCCTATCAATACTATTCAAGAAATAGATGGTGAAAAATTAGTTTATGTCATAGCAAAAAATGCTAATAATGAAATGATTGCTAAAAAGATGGCTGTAACTGTTGGTAGAACTTACGGAACGGTTGCTGAAATTTTAAGTGGTTTAAATGAAGGAGACCAATTAATTACTACAGGTTTCCAAGATTTAACCGATGGTCAGGTAATTAAATTTTAGTATCACATAGCTTGTAAATTTAAAGAGAATAAAAGTTAGTCATATGCACGATACAAATAAAGAGTTTAAGCCTTCCAGTTGGAGTATAGATAATAAAACTAGTATATATATAGTTACCATTATCATTACGCTTGCCGGGTTGCTTTCATACATTAAACTGCCCAAAGAACAATTTCCGGAGGTTAAGTTTCCAAGTATATTAATCACCACTATTTATCCTGGTACATCACCCACGGATATGGAACAGTTGGTTACCAAACAAATTGAAAAACAAATTAAGACAATAGTTGGTGTTAAAAAAGTGAAGAGTAATTCTGTTCAAGATTTTTCGGTTATAAACGTAGAGTTTAATACTGATCAAAATGTTGATTTGGCTTTGCAGCGTGTTAAAGATGCTGTTGATAAAGCAAAAAATGATTTACCTAAAAACTTACCCGAAGATCCTCAAGTAAGGGATATTGATGTTTCTCAAATGCCCATTATGCAAGTTCACGTAAGTGGTGATTATCCTTTGGATAAGTTAAAAAGATATGCCGAAGACTTACAAAATGAAATTGAAGGGTTAAAAGAAATCACTGAAGCTAAACTAGTAGGTGCTTTAGAGCGTGAGATTCAAGTGAATGTTGACATGTACAAAGCCCAGGTTGCCAATATTACTTTTATGGATATTGAAAATGCAATCAAATATGAAAACATGACCATTAGTGGCGGCTTGATTGACATGGATGGTTTAAAAAGAGCCATTAGTGTTAAAGGTGAATACAGAGATCCCAATAAAATTGGTGATATTGTTATTCGCGGATCAACAGGTGCAATAGTTTACTTAAAAGATATTGCTGAAATAAAAGATGCTTACGAAGAAAAATCGAGCTATGCGCGCTTAGAGGGTAAAAACGTAATTAGTTTAAATGTAATTAAGCGCAGTGGCGAAAACTTAATTTCTGCTTCAGACAAAATTCGTGAAATATCTGATAGGCTGAGTAAGGAGAAATTCCCACCAGACCTGAAAGTTACGATTACGGGTGATCAATCTCAAAAAACACGCGTTACCTTACATGACTTAATTAATACCATTATTATTGGTTTTATTTTGGTTACCATTATTCTTATGTTTTTTATGGGTACAACCAATGCCATTTTTGTGGCCATGTCTGTACCACTATCATGTGCGGTTGCCTTTATGGTTTTTCCTGCAATCGGTTTCAAATTAAACTTTATTGTTTTATTCTCGTTTTTATTGGCTTTGGGTATTGTTGTTGATGATGCCATTGTGGTAGTTGAAAATACCCATCGTATTTTTGCAAACGGTAAAATGCCAATAAAAAAAGCTGCTAAACTTGCTGCAGGTGAGGTATTTTTACCTGTTTTCTCAGGTACCATGACAACACTTGCTCCTTTCATACCTTTAGCTTTTTGGCAAGGTGTTATCGGTAAATTCATGTTCTATTTGCCCATTACTTTAATTGTTACTTTGTTGGCCTCTTTAGTTGTGGCTTATATCATCAATCCTGTTTTTGCAGTTGATTTTATGAAGACACATGAAGAAGAACAAAAGAATAGAGAAAACAAAAAGGGATATAAAGTCACTGCAATTATATTCGGTGTGGTAGCATTATTATCTTACCTGTCTGGTAATATTGGTTTAGGTAATTTTGCTATTATTATGTTCGGTTTATATTCATTGAATCGATTTGTATTCTGGAAATGGATTCAAAAGTTTCAAGAAAGTGTTTGGCCTCGTTTCCAAGATTTTTATAAAGGATTTATGGAATGGGCATTACAAAAAAATAGACCTATTTGGTTATTGGTAGGTACATTCGGATTATTTATTTTTACTTTCCTACTGGTTGCTTTAGTAAAACCTAAGGTGGTGTTTTTTCCTAAAGCAGATCCTAATTTTATTTACACTTATATTACACTTCCTACAGGAACATCTGCTGCCTACACCGATTCAATTACACAAATTGTAGAAGAAAGAGTTACTAGAGTTGTAGGTACAGATAACCCAATTGTTGAATCAATTATATCAAATGTAGCTGTCGGTGCAAATGATCCTTCACAGTTTGAATATAACTTTAGTCCAACACCACATTTAGGAAAAGTTACTGTTGCATTTGTTGAGTTTGGAGAACGTGATGGAGAATCTACAGTTAGATACCTCGACCTAATTCGCCAATCAACCAAAGGCATTCCTGGGGCTGAGGTTATTGTAGAGCAAGAAAGTAGCGGTCCTCCAACAGGTAAACCAATTTCAATTGAAATTAAAGGGGATGACATCAATCAATTAACTAAGGTTAGTGCCGACTTGAAACGTTACCTAGATTCACTGGCATACCCTGGTGTTGAAGAGTTAAAGTCTGATGTGCAAAGTAACAAACCAGAATTGGTAGTTGTTATCGATAGAGAGCGTGCTAATCGCGAAGGAATAAGCACTGCGCAAATTGGTAGTGAGTTACGTACAGCTATTTTTGGTAAGGAAGTAAGCAAGCTGAAAGATGCCAATGATGAGTATCCAATTCAAATTCGCTACAAAGAGAGTCAAAGAAATAGTATCGATGCGATTATGAATTTAAAGATTACTTACCGTGATATGAATATGGGTGGACAAATTCGTCAAATACCCCTTTCATCAGTAGCTTCAGTAAAATACGGAAATACCTTTGGTGGTATCAAACGCCTTGATGATCAACCAATGGTTACCTTATCATCTAATGTTTTAAACAATTACAATGCGAATGATATTGTTGGAAAAATGGCCAAATCTATCAAGAGATACAATTTCCCAACTGGAGTAAGTGCCAAAATGGGCGGTGAGCAACAAGAGCAAGCAGAAACAGGAGCATTTTTGGGTACTGCTTTGTTAACATCATTTGGATTGATCTTTTTGATATTGGTAACACAGTTTAATTCAATATCAAAACCTATTATAATTTTAAGTGAGATTTTGCTCAGTTTAATAGGGGTATTCTTAGGCTTCACTATTTTCAATATGAATATCTCAGTGATGATGACAGGAGTTGGTATTATAGCCTTAGCAGGTATTGTAGTTCGGAATGGTATATTACTAGTTGAGTTCACTGAAATTCTAATTAAAGACGGTGTACCATTAAGGGAAGCGATTATTGATGCAGGTCGTACACGTATGACCCCTGTATTATTAACAGCAACAGCAACCATGCTTGGTTTGGTTCCACTTGCAGTAGGGTTAAATATCGATTTTTCTTCTTTGTTATCAACTGGTAATCCAAAGATTTTCTTTGGCGGTGATAGCGTAGCATTTTGGGGCCCTCTATCATGGACAATGATATTTGGTTTATCATTTGCTACCTTCTTAACACTAATTTTAGTGCCAGTAATGTTGTATCTATCGGAAGGATTAAAGTTAAAGCTAAAAGCTAAACGTGAAATGAAATAATCATATGAAATTTAATGATATTTTGCTGTTAAAAGATTGTTTTTTTAACTTAAAAATCATAAAAAAAAACACAAACCAATGCTTGAATGATTGGGCAATAATTTTATCTTTGTTATGCGTTTTGATGCAAAAAAAAGCGCAAATTAAATTGATTAAAAATATTGCATCTTTGAGTAGAGGTGCAATTTGTTTCATAGGCTAGGGTGAGCCCCGGAGAAATCCGGGGTTTCGCTTTTTATAAGGGTTCCGTTAATTTTCTTGCATTTTTAAAATGTACTACCTACTTTCTGACACCAAATGAAAACGATAATATTTCATAATCCCAGATGTGGTAAAAGTAGAGAGGCTTTGGCTTTGTTAAAAGAACAAAATCAAGATGTTGAAATAGTTGAATATCTTAAAGATGCTCTAACAGAAAAAGACATCAAAAAGCTACTAACAATACTTAACTTAAAACCCGTACAGCTAATAAGGGTGAAGGAAGACGTCTTTAAGGAGTTTAAAAATAAAGAATTAACAGATAAACAATACATTGAACTACTGGTTAAGTATCCCATTCTTATTGAACGACCAATTGTAATTAAAGGTAATAAGGCAGTTATCGGTAGGCCGCCTCAACTCCTTCTCGACATTTTATAATTAAAATACACCTTTTATGTAATCGTTAAGCAATTACATAAATCTTAAATTTATATTTGATTAAATTGTTAAAACAGAATTTATTATTGATATGAAAAAAACAACCTTAATATTAGCACTAGCGGCTCAAACCATGATGGTTTTTGGGCAAAAAGTTGCCCCTGCAAATTGGTTTAATCTCGACCCCAAAATAAATAAAATTAATGGTGTAAGTACGGAAAGGGCATATAGCGAATTACTTACTGGTAAAAGTAGTCAAAAAGTTATTGTAGCAGTGATTGATGGTGGTACTGATGTTGTTCATGAGGATTTAAAAAGAGTGATTTGGGTAAATATGCTTGAGGTACCCAATAATAAAATTGATGATGATAACAACGGTTATGTTGATGATGTAAATGGTTGGAACTTTATTGGTGGGCAAGAACAGAGTGTAGCTGAAGATAATTTGGAAGTAACTCGCTTGTACAAACAATTAAAGGCAAGGTACGAAAAAGTAGATTCCAATAGTTTAGATGGTGTAGAAAAAGATAATTATGCTTTTTACAAAAAGGTGAAGGCCATTTATACAAAAGGTTACAGCGAATATGCTATGTATAGTAACATATATAGTTCCTTAGAAAAGGGGGTTACTTCATTAACAAGTAACATAGGAAAAGACTCTATGAGTATGGCCGAATTTAAATCATACAAACCAGCAGATATGAATGAGGCTATGGCTCAAAATAGCATAAGTAAAACGTTTACTGCTAGCAAGAAAAACTATGTTGTTATAAGTAAATTTGGTAAAGGATTGCAAGGGGCAAAAGAACAAATTAGTAAGTTTGTTGACTTTCACTACAACCTTGATTTTGACTCACGCAACATTGTTGGAGATAACTATGAAGTAGTTTCAGAACGTTATTACGGTAATAACAGAGTAAGTGGGCCTAATGGTGAGCATGGAACACATGTAGCGGGTATTATTGCTGCTGATAGAAATAATGGAGCGGGAATAAATGGCGTTGCTGATCGTGCTGAAATAATGGTTCTGCGCGTAGTGCCTGATGGTGATGAACGTGATAAAGATGTTGCAAATGCTATTCGTTATGCCGTTGATAATGGTGCTAAGGTTGTTAATATGAGCTTCGGAAAATCATTTTCTCCATATAAAGATGTGGTTGATGAAGCAATTCTTTATGCACAATCAAAAGATGTATTACTGGTGCACGCAGCAGGTAACGACCATAAAAACCTTGAAGTGGATAATAACTATCCAAATGCTAAAATTAGTAATTACAATGCTTCAAATTGGATTGAAGTAGGCGCCTCTAGCTGGAAAAACAAAAAGTTGATTCCTGCAGAGTTTAGTAACTATGGTAAAAAAAGTGTAGATGTATTTGCTCCAGGCGTTGATATAAATTCGTGTATACCTGAAAATAAATATGCAAGCTACAACGGAACCAGTATGGCAAGTCCGGTAACCGCTGGCGTTGCTGCTGTAATACGCAGTTATTATCCAGAGTTAACTGCTAAAGAGGTTAAAGAAATAATCATGCTATCTGCTGTAAAAGTTAAGGGTAAAGTAATAGTACCAGGTACCAAGAGAAAAGTTAAAATGACTGAACTTTGTATTTCGGGTGGTATAGTAAATTTATACGAAGCCGTTAAACTTGCCGAGATAAAAATGCAAAACAGAAAGTAATATTTATTATATTAAAAATTTAAGGCCGTGAGCATTTGCTTACGGCCTTTTTTGTGCGCCTAATTTAAGCAAGCTATTTACGCAGTAACTTCTTTGTAAAGGCAGCAATTACCATCACCAATACTGCTCCTATTAATGCCAATGCCATGTCTTTTTGCGAATCCCAAACATCACCTTGAGTGCCTAAATATGCGGTGCCTTGTGCAGTAAAAAACACATCGGCAACAAGCCATTCAATTATCTCATATGCGCCACTTAAACTCATGGTAATTTCAACAGGTAAAACCCAACAAACCCAATTTGGCCAATCAAACCAGTTTTTAAAATAATCTCGTAGCGGGTAACCCAATAAAAATCCATAACTAAAATGCACAATTCTATCGTAGTGATTTCTTTCTAAATTCAGGGCATCTTTTATCCAAAATCCTAGCGGGTTTTCTGAATAGGTATACATTGCACCATAAATGTGTAGCATGGTGTAAATAAATATTAGGGTATAACTTAAATCACTAAATTTAAATTTTTTGTAGGTTAATGTTATTGTTGTTAAACCAATTAAGGTAAAAATATTTTCAATCATCCAATTTGCTAAATCGGCTGTGAAAAATAGGGTGTACGCCCAAAAAACAAAAAATGTAACCAAGAATAATTTAAGTAAATTATTCTCTTTAAACGTAATTCTTTGGGTTGATGAAGTGGTGGTTAATCTCATTAGCTTTATTTTTTAAGTTGAATAAACCATTCGTATACTCCGTTCATTACTTCTTCATTATTGTCATTAACAAGAACAATGTAAATTTTAATTAATGCACGCTTATGTAGATTAAATATATGTAAAAATTCATCTTGGGTTTCTTGACTTACGTTTGCTTTAGCCCTTATTCTTCCATGTGCAGGTTTTTTAAATTTCACTTCCGATTTTCGGAGCATAGGAATTACATTGGGCGCAATTTCGGGAAAAGTATTCAATAGCCACTGCCCTGAGGCAAACTCTGCAAGAGAAAATTGTGCAGCTGCAGCTACCGTTCCCAAATGGTTGGTGTAATTAATGTCATCAGTAAGTTCAAATAGAAAATCACCTTGGCCTTCTGTTAGCCCAAGTAATTTAGCAAATGGAATATGTTTAAGATTCATTTTTATTTGAGTTTAAAAGATACAGGAAGTGTGTATCTGACCCTAACTGTTTTACCATTTTGTTTTCCCGGTTTCCAATTTGGCATGTTGTTTATTACTCGTAGTGTCTCTTCGTCCATTCCCCATTCCATTTTTTTTAAAATAGATGCATTAGAAATACTGCCATCTTTTTCAACATTAAATTGTACGATAACTCTCCCTTCAATTTTATTTTCTTTTGCTTCCACCGGGTAGTTAATGTTTTTGCTAATGTATTGGTATAGGTCCCCATTAAATTCTGGCATTTGCTCAACAAAAGTTAAGACATCATCATCTGCTTTTTGAAATTGTTGTGCATCCTCAATTCCATGGTTGGGGGCTGTATTTGACTCTTCGATAATTTTAAAGTGTTCATTACTCTCTTGTGAAATTTGTTTGGGTTTATTGAAACTTTTTAAAATCGTTTCATCAGGAATAATTAAATAAGTAATTTGTTTGTTGTATAACTTAAAACCAATTGCAATCTTATGTTTAGCAGCTACAGTATTTCCATTAACTTTAGCTGGAATCCATTTGGGCATTTCTGAAATTACGCGTTTTACTTCATTACATAAATCAGGATATTTACTTGTAGTGCATATCATATCGGTGATATTCCCATTTAATGACACCACAAATTCAACTTCCATAATACCTTCTTGTTTTTTGCTCAGTGCTTCTTGTGGATATTTGGTTTTTGTAGTAATAAAATTTTCGAGGGCCGTTTCACCACCACTATATTGTGGTTTGTTATCAACTCTTTGGTAAACAGAATCAGGTTTGGTTTGTGCAGATGATTGTTGTATTTGGGCTATTGTAATTAGTAAAAACACAGCGTTAAATATTTTTTTCATACCACAATATAGGTTATCAAGGTTATAAAAAAAAAGCGCCCCGAGGTTATTCTCGAGGCGCTTTTGTGTAAAGTTAATGTTGTGGTTATTTACCAACACTTGCACGTATAATGTTTAATGCACCACCTGCTTTAAACCACTCAATTTGTTGTTCGTTGTAGGTATGATTTACCGTGATGTTTTCTTTGCTGCCATCATGATGTGTTAATACCAAAGTTAATGGTGTATTAGGAGCAAATTCTGTTAATCCTAATATGTCTACCAAATCATCTTCTTGTATTTTGTTGTAATCTTCTTTATCTGCAAAAGTTAAAGCCAACATACCTTGTTTTTTTAGGTTGGTTTCGTGAATACGGGCAAATGATTTTACCAATACCGCACGTACACCTAAATGACGGGGCTCCATAGCAGCGTGCTCGCGGCTTGAACCTTCACCGTAGTTTTCATCACCCACCACAATACTGCCTATACCCTGTGCTTTGTATGCACGTTGTACTTTAGGTACAGCTTGGTATTCACCAGTTAATTGATTTTTTACCGAGTCAGTTTTTTCGTTATAAAAATTAACTGCACCAATAAGCATGTTGTTAGAAATATTATCTAAGTGACCACGGTATTTTAACCAAGGGCCTGCCATGGAAATATGGTCGGTTGTACATTTACCTTTAGCTTTAATCAACAGTTTTAAACCTATTAAGTTATTACCCTCCCATGCTGCAAAAGGATCTAATAATTGTAAACGATCTGAAGTAGTAGAAACTGCAACTGTAATATGCGAACCATCAACAGCTGGAGCTTGGTATCCTGCATCTTCAACTGCAAAACCTTTTGCTGGTAATTCATCACCAGTTGGAGGATCTAATTTTACAGCTTCACCTTTATCGTTAATTAATGTATCAGTTATTGGGTTAAAACCTAAATCACCCGAGATTGCTATCGCAGCTACCATTTCTGGTGAAGTTACAAAAGCGAAGGTGTTTGGGTTACCATCAGCACGTTTGGCAAAGTTGCGGTTAAACGAGTGCACAATGGTGTTCTTCTCAGATTTTTCTGCACCTTCACGATCCCACATACCAATACATGGTCCACAAGCATTGGTAAATACTTTTGCATTTAAATCGGTAAAAGTTTTTAATAAACCGTCTCTATCTGCAGTGTAACGTACTTGTTCAGATCCTGGATTAATACCAAATTGAGCTTTGGTTTTTAATCCTTTTTCAATCGCTTGTTTTGCTATAGATGCAGCACGAGCTAAATCTTCGTATGATGAGTTGGTGCATGATCCAATCAATCCCCACTCAACAGTTAAAGGCCAGCTGTTTTTAACAGCCTCCTCCTTCATTTTGCTAATCGGAGTAGCCAAATCTGGAGTAAACGGACCGTTTATGTGTGGTTCTAATGTATCTAAGTTAATTTCAATTATTTGATCGAAGTATGTTTCAGGATTTGCATATACTTCAGTGTCGGCAGTTAAGTGATGTTTGATTGCATTTGCCGCATCAGCAACATCAGCACGACCAGTAGCGCGTAAATATCGCTCCATGCTTTCATCATAACCAAAGGTTGATGTGGTTGCACCAATTTCTGCACCCATGTTACAAATTGTACCTTTACCTGTACAGCTTAAACTGTTAGCGCCATCACCAAAATATTCAACAATAGCACCTGTACCACCTTTTACAGTTAAAATGCCTGCTACTTTTAATATTACATCTTTAGCAGAAGCCCAACCGTTTAATTTTCCTGTAAGTTTTACGCCAATCAATTTAGGGAATTTCAGTTCCCAAGGTAAACCAGCCATCACATCGCAAGCATCAGCACCACCAACACCAATGGCAATCATACCCAAACCACCAGCGTTAACTGTGTGAGAGTCTGTTCCAATCATCATACCACCCGGAAATGCATAGTTTTCTAAAACCACTTGGTGAATAATGCCTGCTCCTGGTTTCCAAAATCCGATACCGTATTTGTTAGATACCGAAGCCAAGAAATCATATACTTCTTTACTTTCTTTATTGGCAAAAGCTAAATCATCAGCAGCACCCGACTTTGCAGTAATTAAGTGATCGCAATGAACTGTTGAAGGTACAGCTACTTTGGGGCGACCTGCTTGCATAAATTGTAACAATGCCATTTGTGCAGTTGCATCTTGCATAGCAACGCGGTCAGGGTTAAAATCTACATAGTCTTTTCCACGGTTATATGCTGCAGCTGCATTACCTGCTGTTAAGTGGCTGTATAATATTTTTTCGGTTAAAGTAAGTGGGCGATTTACCACTTTACGTGCAGCAGCAATGCGCTCATCCATGCGAGCGTAAACTGCTTTAATCATTTCTAAATCGAACATATTATTTAAAATTATTTTTTGATTTCAAATCTAAATTGGGCCGCAATTTACAAATAATGTAGGCCTATTGCCACTTTTTGTTAAAATATAATTTGCCAATAAATGATTGGTTTTCATTGGTTTGTTTTGGGTAGATGTGATTTATAACCATTCTAATTAAAACCTCTGCTAATCACTTCTTTTGGTAAATTTATTTTCATTAATCAGTTAATTATTTAGATTATTGTAAGGTGTAAATTATGGAATTAGTATATAAAGCAAGGTATTTTGATGGCTACACGGGTAAACCGCAACAGGTTGATGTGTTGTGGCATGATGATGCTTGGGTTATTCA
>CALPIR020000058.1 GCA_943323675.2 Chitinophaga pinensis
AGAAAATTATTACAGGATCTGCCAATTTACGTATAGAAGGTGTACCAACACCTTTGGTAGTTCCGTTTGGCATTTTTTCTATTAAAAAAGGTCAGTCTTCAGGCATCATCATTCCAACATATGGTAGCAGTTTAAATCGTGGATTCTTTTTACGCGGTGGAGGTTATTATTTTGGTTTGGGAGAAAAGGCGGACTATATGCTAACGGGAGATATCTACACCCAAGGCAGTTGGGCTTTAAACAATGTTTTACGATACAATTCCCGTTATCGCTTTAACGGTCAATTGGGTATAAATTATGCCAATAATAAATTTGGTGCCATTGATGATCCAACCTACTACCAATCAAAAGATTTTAGGGTAAACTGGTTACATAATGTAGATCCGAAAGCCAGACCAGGAACATATTTTGGGGCTAATGTTAATTTTGTAAGTGGAAGTTATTTAGCTAATAATTCTTACGTAGCACAAAATGTAATCAGCAACCAAATACTAAGCAGCATTAATTATTCGCGTAGCTTTAGTGGTGGTAAATACAATTTAACATCTAGTGCAAGTTTATCACAAAATTTACAAACCAGACAACTCAACGTGGCTTTGCCTAATGTTACGCTTACAGTAAGTAGTTTTAGTCCATTTAAGGCGAAATCAAAACCAACTGCTGATAAGTGGTACGAGAACATCACAACTAACTATACGATGAATTTCAGGAATGAGATTAATACCTATGATTCGTTGTTGTTTAGTAACCGAAAACGAAGTGAATTTGCTAGTTTTTATGATACTGCTGGGCGTTATGGTATACAGCATGCATTGCCTATTCAAACCTCTTTTAAAATATTAAAATATTATACATTATCGGCAGGTTTACAGCTAAATGAGGTTTGGTACTTACAAAGTATTAATAAAACCTATAACAGCGGATTGATTACCACGAATAGAGAATCCGGCTTTGTAAGGGCATTCACTTACCAACCAAGGGTTGGTATAAATACACGTATTTACGGAATGAAAATATTTAATGGAAATACCATTAAAGCCATTAGGCATGTAGTTTCGCCTACCGTTGATTTTACCTACACACCCGATTTTAGTGATGCTGCTTGGGGGTATTATAAAAGCTATCAAGATACATTAGGGAAAATAACCAGATACAGTATTTTTGAGCGTGGGGTTTTTGGTGGACCAGGACTTGGACGGCAAGGTAATGTGGGTTTTGCAGTTGACAATAATTTAGAGCTAAAAGTAATGCGTGGAAAGGATACTGCCCTCAAAGAAGAAAAGATTCAAATTTTCGAGACGTTCCGTTTAGGCTCTTACTACAATCTTTTTGCCGATTCCTTAAATCTTGCTCCTATTACATTGAATGCACGTACCAAGTTGTTTAAAAATGTAACCATAAATGCCAATGCTGTTTTAGATCCTTATAAAAATGAAATCGCAACAGGTACAACGGGTTTTAAAAGTGTAACCCGCAACAAGGAATTTTATTGGAACCAAAATAGTTTAGGCGTAATTACTAATGCAAATTTAGCCTTGTCGGCAAGTTTTAATCCGCAAACTTTTAAACGAAAAGAAGGTGCTGCCGCTCAAAAATACGCCAATGAGTGGAAGTATGTTAATGCAAATCCATTAGACTATTATGATTTTAATATTCCATGGAACTTAAATGTAAATTACACCATTCAATACGCCCGCTACAATAACCTTAATAATCCGTTAACCTCCAATGTTGTTCAAACCTTAAACTTTAACGGTGATTTAAATCTAACCAAGAATTGGAAAATAGCAGCCACCAGCGGATACGATTTACAAACCAAAGAAATTACATTTACTACCATAGATTTTGTTCGCGATTTGCATTGTTGGACATTCAAACTTACTTGGATTCCTATTGGTTTCCGCCAAAGTTTCTTCTTCCAGATTAATGTGCGTTCAAGTGTATTACAAGACCTTAAACTTACCCGCAGACGCGAGTGGTTTGATAGGGCTTTGTAAGATTGTAATTTCTTATTATTTAATATGTTACAATTGGTTGATTTTGTTATCTGGCTCACGTTATAATACTATTAGCAAACAAATCAAGCAATTCTCGTTTCAATTTATACCTTTGCACCACGTTAAAATATTTAAATAAATAAGTATGGCTTTAGAAATTAAAGTGCCCACAGTAGGTGAATCAATTAGTGAAGTAACCGTTGCACGCTGGAATAAAAAAGAAGGCGATTATGTAGAAATGGACGAATTACTTTGCGAGTTAGAAAGTGATAAAGCAACTTTTGAACTGAACGCTGAAGCTGCAGGAGTATTAAGTCCTAAAGCTGCAGAAGGCGATACCATTAAAGTAGGCGATATTATTGCTACAATTGATACAAGTGCTGCTAAGCCTGCAGGAGCCCCCAAAGCAGAGGTTAAGAAAGAAGAAATCAAGGCCGAAATAAAAGCACCTGCTGCAACACCAACCACAGAAAATTACGCAACAGGTACTCCAAGTCCTGCTGCGGCAAAAATACTTGCCGAAAAAGGCGTTGATCCAAAAGATGTTAAAGGTACTGGAGTTGCTGGACGTATTACCAAAGCTGATGCCGTTGCAGCAGATTTGAAAATGACAACCAACGAAACTAAGTCGCGTAACGATCGTAAGGAGAAAATGACATCGCTTCGTAAAACTGTTGCAAAACGATTGGTTGCTGTGAAAAACGAAACAGCTATGCTTACTACTTTTAATGAAGTAGACATGAAGCCAATTATGGATTTACGTGCGCAGTTCAAAAATCAATTTAAAGAAACGCATGGTGTTAACCTTGGCTTTATGAGCTTTTTTACCAAAGCAGTGACCATTGCTTTACAGCATTTCCCTGCTGTTAACGCTTATATTAATGGCGAAGAAATTATTTACCACGACTACTGTGATATTTCTATTGCTGTTAGCGCTCCTAAAGGGCTGGTTGTACCTGTTATACGCAATGCAGAAAGTATGAGCCTAGCCGATATCGAAAGAGAAGTAGCTCGTTTAGCTTCAAGAGCCCGCGAAAATAAATTAGGTTTAGACGAAATGAGTGGTGGTACATTCACCATTACCAACGGGGGAGTTTTTGGCAGTATGATGAGTACGCCAATTATTAATGCGCCTCAGTCGGCTATATTAGGCATGCACAACATTGTGGAACGTCCTGTGGTAAAAGATGGTCAGATTGTAGCACGCCCGATGATGTATTTGGCGTTAAGTTATGATCATAGAATTATTGATGGCCGTGAGTCAGTAGGTTTTTTGGTTAAGGTAAAACAATGCCTAGAAAACCCAACCATGTTGCTAACCTCAGGAAACGATCCTCAAAAAATGATATTGGGATTATAATCTTAATAATATACTAAACACAAAAAGCTCCGATCGGAGCTTTTTGTGTTTTACTGGAAATCTATTAATATGTTATGTTAGTGAATTACATGATGTAATTAACTTGCATATTACTTTTGTTGAAAAAAGTCAGTAGCGCATATACTATCTATTAAACATGAATAAATTTCACAGTAATACAAAATCTGAATTGTAATGTTAATATTTGGTTAGATTTTATTGCTAGCATACTTAAGTTTCTATTAACAGCGAAATTTCATTTTTTCGAAAATCGAAATTTTTCAACAAAAAATAGCAACATTCTAAGATGAAAATTTAATTGGCTCAATGGTTTTTTTACTTCTAAATAAATAAGGTTAACATAATTTATAACGACTCTTTTGGGGTAAGCTGTTATTTTAGCTATAATTGTTGTGTAACTGATGTTACCACCATGCATGTTTAATGGTATTATTATTGCATGATGATTAAAGCTAAATAGTTTAAAAATATGACAACATTAAAATTAATAAGTGTAGGAGCCCTAGCATTAAGTTTATTAGGATATACAGCTTACAATTCGAATTTAAAAGAAACTAGAAAGTTTGAAGTTGCTGATGTGAAGGCTGCAAACATTCCCGATTTTATGGTTAAAAACGACCAAGGAAAAACGGTTAACTTAAATAGTTTTAAAGGTAAAAAAGTAGAATTCGTTTTATTGAGTTTAGATGATGATTTCAATAAGGCTATAAATTATAAGGCTGCTAACAAATTTAGCATGTTAATGTACTATCCAACGGCCAACTTGCCTTCCTTGTTTAATGTGGATGGAATACCAGCTACATTTATTTTTAACGAAAAAGGGGAGTTAATTAAAACCATTCAAGGTAGCACCAATTACGATACACAAGAGTTTGTAGATTTACTTACAAAATAGAATTTATAGATAATTATATTAAGCCTTCGTTATTTCATAACGGAGGCTTTTTTATGTGGTATTGTGTGTAATAACTTGTTAAACTATTTGCTAATAGTTATAATATTGTTCTTTTAATTTATATGCAAATGAAAAAGTTTCTAATATTAGTTTTAGTGTTTGGATTGCCAGTCTTATTCTCATTTAAACATGTCGCAAAATTTCCGAGTTTTACTTGTATTAATTTAAATGATAAACAAGTTGTACTTCCTACAGATGTTCAAAATAAACGAACGGTTATTGCATTAATGTTTAGCACTAAAGCAGATAAATATATGCAAAATTGGGCTCAGCCGCTTTATAATTCACTAATGGCTGATGGAGTAGGAGGGATGATGAGTGGTAATATGTATAATGCTAATTTATGTTTTGTAGGAGCTGTTAAAGGGTTGGCAAAATTAGCTCTGCCCGAAATGATTAAAAAGTCGAAAACCCAAGTTGATAAAAAGTTTCATGGTAATTTTATGTATACCGATACTGATTTGGATGCATTGATGAATGCCTTAAATATTACCGATAAAAGCGTACCTCACTTTTTTGTAATTGAAAAAGATGGAAGTGTAATTTACCAAACATCAGGCACTTATAGCGATGATAAATTAAATGATATAACAGGAGCGTTACTCAACTAATTATTGATTAACCACACATGCAATACTTGCCACACTTAAATGTGGGGTATGCACTAAAATACTCTGTGCACAGGCTTCAATGGTAGCACCTGTTGTTATTACATCATCAACCAACAGTACTTTTTTGTTTTGTATTAAGAAAGGGTTTTTAATACCAAAAACATCACCTACGTTTAACCACCTATCGAATCGGGCTTTTTTAGTTTGTGTTTCTGTAAATTTATCACGTACAACTACATTTTTTAAATGCTCACATTTTAACGATTGCGCAAGTCCTTGCGCGAAACAATCACTTTGATTGTAACCACGTAGTTTTTCTTTTTTTTCGTGAAGTGGTATGGCAATAATGGCATCGAAATGAATACCATGTTCGCGTAACTTAGATCCATAAATTTGACCAAGCATAACTCCTAATTCGGGGTTGTTGCTATATTTTAACTCGTGTAAAATCCTTTGAACTATACCTTGTTTTCTAAATATTAAAAACGAATAGGCACTTTCTAGTTTCACCCTCCCCCAAAAAGCTTTTTCAAGTTGATTTTCGGGTAGGGTATGGAATTTAGTTTCAGGAAAATTGTCTATACAATGAGTACAAATATGTTGTTCGGCTGCTATAAGCACTCCGTTGCAGCCTACGCATAAGTTGGGAAAAAGAAGACCAACCAACGTGTTTAGCATAATCTTACTCTTTTATTGTTTTTAACCATGCAGTACCTTCCGTGGTAATAATTTTTACTATATATATTCCACTTTGTAATGTGTTGGTATTTAAATTAAATTGATTGTTGCCTGCCAATATATTGACTACTCGTTCAAGTAATTTTTGTCCAGAGATATTAAATAGTTCAATTGTAGCTGATTCGTTTCGCTTAGCTTCTAAATTTAATTGTAGTATGTTTTGAAAAGGAGTTGGAAACGCATGTAAGTTTAATTCCGATGCAAGGTTATCTTTCAATCCTAATGCAAATATTTGAATACTATCTGTTCTAGATTTAACGCAACCGTCATTACTGGTAACAGTTAACTTTACTTGGATTTTCTTAGGTCCGTTTGTTTTGATGGTAGGGTTTGCTTCGTATGCCTTTATTGCAGTGTCAGATGTAAATGTCCATGCATACGTTTTACCATATAAAGTTTTATTTATAAACGTAACATAGTTGCCTGTATCTCTTATCCATTCATAATCAATTTCAGGTGTTTCTAATACTTTTATGATTTGAGTGTTTGAGTCTATAATTACGCCTTGTTTGTATAAGTATAATGTAACTGGATATTGCCCTGTTTTAATAAATGATTTTGTAGTGGTTTTTACATTGGCGAACTGTCCATCACCTAAGTCCCATTTTATTTCGTCTCCACCTTGTGCATTGGCCGTTAAGCTCACACTTACTGGTCCACATCCGCTTAATCTATTTGCACTAAATGATGCTGATGCATTTATTCCATATTCAAATATGATGCTGCTGTCGGGTAGTTGTTTAATATCTGTAACTGCAACGTTAGATGGCTGACGAACTTCACCTACTTTTACGTGTAAATTACTCGCAGGCATTGTTGTAGGTGTAAAATTTTGATTAGCAGTTAAAGGATATAAATCACTTCCATCTCCTCTATTTATGTTACGTTCTAAGTGTCTTAATCCATCTGCCTGCATAATACCTACACCCAATTGTGATGTATCATTGTTTACATTATTGGATGCCTCAGTTAACAACTTTGCACGTGTGGTATTAATATGCCAAATGGCTAATCCTTTTGATGGTAAATACATATCAAATCCTTTACGCTGACGGTTTTCTAATAGATAGTATTCGTTAGTTACATTAGTATTTATTTTAAAAACCATATCACTATCAACTACCGCAAATGGAATCTTATATAACGCAGTATCTCTAATCACTATTGGTGTTACCCATCCCATACGCATTCTGCTCCATGCATCATTTAAGCAAGGTGTTTTTTCATTATTTAACCAAGGGCCTCCAGCCATTAATGAGTAATTGCCTGATCCTTCATTGTTATATTGAGTTGAGTATAAATCTGGCAAGTCCAATAAATGACCGAACTCGTGCGCTGCCACTCCTATTCCTACCATAGAATAGGCCCCACCATTGTATCTTTTTTCAGGGAACATGCCGTAAGCAGATACTTGCACACCATCATATGTTGGCCTTTGGTTTGCAGACAACGAAGACCTAAATGACCAAATATAATTATTCGCATTAGGTGCGCTTTGTTCTTCTGCACCTATTCCTGCGTGCATTAAAATTACTCCATCTACATATTTATCACCATCATTATCAAATTGGCTAAAATCTACGTTAAACGAATCGTTAACATCTTTTAAAGCCCCCAATAAAAGTTGACGGGTGGCAGTACTGTAAGATGCACTACTTTTACCATAATACATATATCCACTATCAGCCATTACCCAACCATAAACTATACTTTCTAATATTAATTTGCCACTAGATGTTGCTAAGTAGAAGTCGCGGAAGGATCCCGTGCCATTGTATTTGGGTTGGTTAAGTAACAACTCGAAATTTTCTTTAGCGAGGGTCGCTCTTAAATCAGGATATTCGACTAAAACCACCAAGATTTTACGATTACCTATGGATGGAAATGGAAACGGCCCAGCAGCTTTATTTAAAGTTTGGATTGGTTCAAGTTGTTGATGCATTTGCATCATCATATTTTGTTGCGCTGCACTGTATCTTAAGTGAGGTAACACATTGGCTTTCATCTTCACCCCATCTTTTGCTACTATGCCACTTGTTGTTAAATTTCCTGCATCATCTGTTGTTGCATATTCGAAAAAGTCCGCATTGTTTTTTAATAAGGTAAAGCCATCTTCAGTTTCTAAGTAATGAATAGCTTCATTGCCGAAAGCCCTTAAAGTAATTTTACTGCCATCGGGTTGCTCAATGGTATTGCTATATGGAGCTACGCTGCAATTGCTTCGTTGGGCATATGTATAATTTGGATAAGCGAGGGTAATAAGAAGAAATGAAGTGAGTACTTTAAATAAGTTTTTCATTAAATAAATGATGCGTTTATAATTAAGAAAATAAAACTAGTCTTTAATTGTTTTCTTAACAAGTATATTGTAATTTAGTTCGATAATAGCAGCATTTTTTACAATCTTTTAACAAAATTGATCTATGCTGTATAACTGTTCCCTTTATGAAAATAAATTATCGTCAGGCTACCATCATTAATATAGTTGATGAATCTCCCGCTGTAAAACGATTCTATTTTAAATTTCCAGAAACGGAGCATTTTGATTTTAAGCCGGGACAATTTGTAATGATTGACTTGCCTATTGATTCTAAAATAACCAACAGGAGTTATTCTATTGCTTCAGCTCCAGGAAATGAGAATGTTTTCGAATTAATTATTGTTCTTAATCCAACAGGAATAGGAACTCCACACATGTGGGAAAACTTCCAAATTGGTGATACGGTGCCTGTAGCTGGGCCCATAGGTAAGTTTACTCTTCCTGAACAAATTAATAACGATTTATGCTTGATTGCAACCGGTACAGGTATTGCACCCTTAAGAAGTATGTTACACCATATCATCAATCAAAATATACCTCATAAAAATATCTATTTGGTATTTGGTTGTAGAACCACCCAAGATATTTTGTACAAATTAGAAATGCAGGAATTAAGTAGTAAATATCCGTATTTCAATTTTATCCCAGTCCTGTCCAGACCCAATGAAGATTGGACTGGCGCCCATGGATATGTGCATCATGTATACGAACAAATTTTTGCTGATAAACGTCCCGCAACTTTTTATTTATGTGGCTGGAAAAATATGATTATGGAAGCTCGCGAACGCCTTACCGCAATGGGTTACGATAAATCACAAATTAAGTTTGAATTGTATGATTAGTTGCATTTGGATAATCAGATATTAATTTCAACCCATCATACTGCTATTTTAAATTTTAATCCCTTTATTGAGGTTAGTAGAAATGAACTACTTAAATGAATTAATATAATAAGCTATCAATAGGTTCTTATATTATAATTTGATGCAAATATTGATTTTAAATAAATGACTACATTTGCCGATACATGTATCCAAACAGAAAAAACTACGGCAAACCTCAAGGTAACTTTCAAAGAAGCGAAAAACCAGCAGACAATAATCAAGCTATATATGGCATACATGCTGTTACAGAAGCTATTAATGCAGGTAAAGAACTTAATAAAATTATTTTTCAACGTGGCGAGTTGGGGCCTTTGTTACAAAGTTTAACCAAGTTAGCTCGCGATTTAGATATACCCACACAATACGTACCTAAAGAATCAAGTTTATTTCCTCCCAATAAAAATCATCAAGGTGTCTTAGCGTTTGTTTCTCCGGTTACATACCACAAGCTAGAAAATATCATTCCACAATTATTTGAGGAAGGAAAAGTGCCTTTTATTTTGGTGTTGGATAGAATAACAGATGTAAGAAATTTTGGCGCCATTGCC
This sequence comes from Chitinophaga pinensis, assembly GCA_943323675.2. GTDB lineage: Bacteria > Bacteroidota > Bacteroidia > UKL13-3 > UKL13-3 > UBA6183. Next base: position 9,435 of record CALPIR020000058.1, read on the forward strand.
CGTAGTGCATATTGCGCAGGCGTTCATACCATTGTTATACCTGATCAAGGAAGCGTCCAAGTGAGTGAAGATGCAATTAAAACTTCTGCAGGGGCATTACATCATTTGCCAATTTGTCGCGAAAAAAACATGAAAACAGTAATGGAATTATTAAACCAATCGGGTTTGGTAACTGTAGCTTGTAGTGAAAAAGGTAAAGGCATGATACACCAACTTGATTTAACTGGCCCGGTAGCTATTGTTTTGGGTAATGAAGAAACAGGTATCAGCGAAGATATACTAAAACGTTGTTCTGAATTGGCTCGCATTCCGTTGGATGTGGGAGTGCAATCTCTTAATGTATCTGTTGCTGCTGGTATTGTATCCTATGAGGTGGTTAGGCAACGTATCACCAATGTTTAAGATTCAAGTTGTCGAGATTAAAAATTAACCTCAATAGCGTTACGTAATAATTTCACTTTCCCGTTGTTTTCCATTTGTTTTAATAATCTAGAAATAACAACACGCGAAGAGTTTAAATCGTTTGCAATTTGCTCGTGAGTTAAATTAAGTGTTTTATTTTGGAACGAGTTTTTTTGTTTAATTAAATAGTACTCTAGTCTTTCATCCATTCCGTGAAAAGCTACACTTCTTAATGCATCCAGTACTTCTTGATAACGGTTTCGGTATGATTCAATCACGAAATAATACCAACTTTTATGTTTTATCATCAAGTCGTCCATGAGTTCTATTGGAATCATTATGGCCTGTACATCTTCAATGGCTATTGCCTCAAGATCACTTTTTTTATTGCGTGCTGCACATACAAATGATAAGGCACATGCTTGCCCCGGTTCAAGGTAATACATAAAAAACTCTTCTCCATCTTCTCCATTGGTAAAAAGCTTTACTCGCCCTTTGGTAACCAACATGGTTGATTTTAAATACTGGCCGCTTCGCATCATCTCCTCGCCAGCTTTAAATTCCTTAATAGTAGCTTTTGATGAGATATATTGTTTTAAATCCTCATCAAACTGAGGATAATATTTATTTAATAACTCTAATATGTTATTCATATTATAGTGGTAAATGGTTTAATAGTAATGATACATTAAATATGCACTAACAAGCATCTTTTGTAAAGTTGTACCGTGTTTTCTAAACCATAATATAAAGCATCAGCAATTAAGGCATGGCCTATACTTACTTCTAATAAATCTGGAATATGTTGAGCGAAATAGGTTAAATTCTCTAACGATAAATCATGTCCTGCATTAATTCCCAAACCTAACTCTTTTGCTTTTTTTGCTGCTTCAATAAATGGAGCAATCGCTTCTTCTTTTTGTGTAGAGTAATGATGCGCATAACTTTCGGTATACAACTCAATCCGATCTGTACCGGTTTCTTTTGCTCCCTCAATCATCTTTATATCTGCATCAACAAAAATGCTAGTGCGAATGCCATTTGACTTAAACAAAGCTATAATGTCCTGTAAGTAGGTTTTATGTTTGATGGTATCCCAACCATGGTCGCTGGTTAGTTGTCCTTCTGTATCTGGTACCAATGTTACTTGAGCGGGTTTGGTAGCTAATACCAAATCAACAAACTTTTGCTCTTTAGGATTACCTTCTATGTTAAATTCTGTAGTAAGTACTTTTGTTAATTCGTAAACATCTGCATACCTGATGTGGCGCTCATCCGGGCGAGGGTGCACCGTAATGCCATCAGCTCCAAAACGTTCAATGTCTATGGCTATTTTTATTACATCAGGATTGTTTCCACCTCTTGAGTTACGTAAAGTGGCAATTTTATTAATGTTTACTGATAATTTTGTCATGTGTGTGGTACTATCAAACAAATTCAAAAATAGCCGAATAAAGTAGTTTAAACCTAAATTTTATTATTAAATAAGAATACCCCACATTTGTAAAAATGTACATAGCAGCAATATTATTTGTTATCAGTTTTTTTGTTGTGTTTTACACGTACTTCGGTTATGCCATTATAGTTGGGATTTTAGCCCAACTAAAACGTGCAAGTAAAGTGGGTGTGCATCAAATTAACGAGACGTTTGAGCCCAATATAGCACTTGTTATACCATGTTATAACGAGAAAGATTTGTTGTTGGATAAAGTTCAAAATTGTTTGAATTTAGCATATCCAAAATCAAAATTGAATATCGTTTTTATAACCGATGGAAGCAATGATGGAAGTGATGAATTGCTCAAAAATATGAAAGGTGTGCAGGTATTGCATCAAACCGAACGTAAAGGGAAAGCCGCTGCAGAAAACCGATCTATGTCTCTAATTAAAGAAGAGATTGTGGTATTTTGTGATGCGAATACTTCCCTTAATCCAATGGCGTTAAAAAATATAGTGAGGCATTTTGCTGAT
>CALPIR020000059.1 GCA_943323675.2 Chitinophaga pinensis
ATTATTGTAGGTAAAGTTTATAGAAACTTGCGTAGCATTTGCATGCTTAACAATATTGTTTAAGGCCTCTTTAAATATTAAATAGGTGTTTTGTCTAATTACTAACTCAATTTGGTGGTTAGGTGAGTCAATGTTTTTATTGAAGGTGTGGCTTATACTTTCGCCATCAAAAATTAGCGCGATGTATTCATGCATCCTATCTATTAAATCACTGCACTTGTCGTTTCTTGCATCAATACTCCAAACCACATCTCTCATGTTTGATACTGCGGTTCGGCTTGTTTCTGCTATTTTACTGAGGGCTTGTAAATTTGTTTGGTTATTTCCTGAGTTCAACAACTCTGCTTGCATCCCTACAGCTGTTAATATACTTCCCACCTCATCATGTAAGTCGCTTGATATTTGTAATCGCAGGTTTGCTAATTCGTTTAATCTAGATAGTTTTAATCTAAAAAATGTGATTACCGTAACAAGCATAGCAACAAAAAAAAGTAAAACAAACCACCATTTTTTATAAAAATAGCCTTCCGCATTGATGTTAATTACAAATGGTTTTGCAAGCCATTTCCCGTTTAATCCAGATGCTTTAATGAGTATTTTATATGTGCCGGGTTTCAGGTCTGTAAATCGTATAAAATTCCTGCTTCCAATATCTATCCAATCGTTATCAACCCCTTCAATCATGTATGAAAAGGCATTATTCTCTGGTTGACTGTAATTATTAACACCGAATTCTATTTCTAGAATTTTATTATTGGTTGGTAAGTTAATTACATGGTTTTGTTGGCAGTTGTATAATGTTATCTCTTCATTTCCGTTTAGCTGATAAATTTTAGAAATAAAGATTTTGTCCTTAGTTGTTGTATTCTTAATGTTAATATTTTTTTCGATGATGTTATATCCGTTAAGCCCCCCGATAAATAAAGTACCACTACTATTTTTAAGTGTGGCCCCGTGATTAAATTCATTGTGGCTTAGCCCATGCTCAGTATATAAGTTTGTAAATATTTTTGTAGATGGATTGATTTTGCAAATCCCATTGTAGGTTGTTGCCCAAATAGTATTTACATCGGTTTGATTTACTCCTGCAACAAAGTCGTTTGCAAAGCCCTTGTTAAATGTATAGTTATCTAGTTGCTGCGATCTGAAATTATAAGAATACAGTCCCTTTCCTAAAGTTCCTATCCATAACATGTTACGTGAATTGTCTTTTAATAGACAAGTAACGGGCGTGTTATATAACTCGTTTAATTTCTCTGGTAAGGCTAAAGCGTTTAAATTTTTGTCACATTTTGCTACTCCTTTGCTTGTTGCAATCCAGTAAATTCCGTCCGTAAATTCTATATGATAAATCATAGAATTATCGGTGTTCACATTGCCAATCTTAATTGTTTTTTTTACGAATGTTTCCCTCTGCTTATCGAAAATTACTAATCCTGAATAAGAACCTAGTAATAACCTGTTTTGGGTTGAATCGTTATAAATACAAAGTAAAAATCTTGGTTTTATGCCCTCTGATGCTTTGTTAAGTATATGAGCTTTCTTTGTTAATAGGTTATATTTAACTAATCCGGATCCTTCACTTGCTATCCATAAGGTTTGATTTTCATATGCTAGCGCATAAGAAACAAAGCCATATTTTTTTTCTGGGATAATCAGTTCATATTTTGTGTAAGGGGGAGTTGATTTTATGACACCTTCGTAGGTAGCTAATAACATCGTTTTTCCTGGAAGTTCGCATCCGCCTCTTACACTGTGGTTACTTTCATCATTTTTAAAGGTGGTGTTTCTGAAAATATGTTTTATGCTTTGTTCTGATGGGGTAAACTTAAGAAGTCCGAAGTTTGTTCCAACCCATACATCATTATTACTGTGGTAAATGCATTTGATACCATAGTTTGGTTCTCCTAATATATTAAATATGGACGATACATCTTGTTCTGTTTTGTTGTTATAATAGATCAATTGCTGCTCACCAACTGCAAGCCATCCTTTGTTTTTTTCTTCACACAGAATAATATTCGTATTGGGATGCAATAAATTTTTGTCTACGAGTAAACCCGTGTTATTAGTATCTAGTTTATAAACCCCTCCTATGGCACTAACTAATACTCCATTAGTAGTAGAATAGTTCATGGAATATACATCCTTGGTAAATAGTTTTTGGCTAATTACTTTTTTACTTTTTATACTTAAAATATATAATTGTTTTCTAGCACTTGTAAACCAAATATGTTGGTTTTTATCTTCCACTGCCGAAGTAATAACTTCGAATAAGGAATCACTAGAATATGGGTTTTTTATTTGTATAAAGTTTCCATCTTGCATTAGCCAGCAAACTCCTTGCTCTCCGCTAATAAAGGTAAACCCCGAACGGCCTGTGTATATAACCCTAATGTCTGTTTTGCCTTTGCAATTTTCATTAAGCTGAGGAAGGCAAATTTCTTTGGAGCTGTAATTGTTAATATTTATGCTGTACAATCCTTTACTTGTACCCACCCATAAAATGCTATCATTTAAAATTGACATGCAATTAATGGGTTCATTATCCAATTTGTTTTTGGATTCTATTTGACTGTATCTTAAAAATGTTCTTCCATCAAAACGAATTAGACCAGTTTGAGTGCCAAGCCAAACATAACCATTAGAGTCTTTAATAATACTATTAATGACCCTATTTTGTAAACCGTGTATGGTATTCCAAAATCTTACGTTGGAAATATTAATAGCAACTGCTTTTTGTTGCAATAGCAATATGCAAGCAATTATAGTGATACAGTGATAGAAACGCCTAAAGTTGAGATACGACAAATATTTGCAGTTGATAGTAAAAGACTTATTTACTAAATAATAATTTTTATTTTATTGGGCTGCGTTAATTTCCTTAATAGACAATTAAAATATGTTTTTTAATTGTATTGGAGACTCAAAACATCCACACGCAATTTAAGGCTTGAAACTTGCACTATTTTTCATAAAAATAGCACCATTTGTCAGTATTGTGCAGAAAAATACTATGAATGATTTAATTATCAGAACATTAATGATTATTTAATTATAAAAACGCCAACGTATCCCAATTCTAAAACTTTGTAACGAAATAGGATGATGAGGTGCGTTGTAGAAACCTACATTTATAATGTTTTGGTTTACATGCTCGTATATTCCAAATAGAACAGCACGTTTAATTTGCATGCTTACAAATGGATTAATTAGGGGATAATTCCCGATTTTATTTTTCTCTTGTAAATAAAACATACGTGTTGCAGGGCTCCAGCCCATGCCATAATATGCGGTGTTATAAAACACATCCACTCCTAATTGTATTTTGCTGGTATAAAAGTTTGTTTGGAAATAGTAACGTAACATTCCACCAAAACTGGGTAATGGAATGTACTTTGCATTGCTTTGTTGGTAATGTAAATTGTGCCTAAAGAAAAACTTACCTGCTTTAAATGTTTTGTCTAATTGAATGTGTAAGATATTGGCATCACCACTTGCTTGTTGGGGCAATAAATCTTGATTGATGTATGTTTGTTTACCAATTAAATAATGATTAATACTAAAGGTAAAATTGTTTTTAAGTGTATTGGTTTTTATAACTATGTGTTGACTGAAACTGCTTGTATTGTCAAATTTGTTTTCCCATATAAATTGGTTTGAAGCAAATTTCAACATTGAATAATCTGGAGTATATAACTGTTGTGCCGCACTAACTGTTAACTCTACAGGTTTAGTTGTGAATATTAAACCTGTTTTAATTAAGTGGTTTTTCTGGTTATATCCCCATAAAACAGCGCTTGCATCAACAAAAAAACTTAAGGTGTTGTATGCTTTGTTCATTTTTTCAAATTGTACCTCGGCAATCAAATTTTGATGATTGTTAACATAGGTTGATTGAGATACTACTGCTGCTTGATGATAGATTCCTACATTTAAAAAAGAACGCTTCAATTCATTTGTAGTATTCAGCCAGCTGTAATTAATTTTATTTTCTAATAAGCCGTTGTATAGCGAATCGTAGGTTTGATTTGCAACGGCTGAATAAAATTGATTAGGTATAAGTATATTGTTACTGTCTCCGGAATTAATAAAAATATGCGAAGTTTCTTCAGCCTTAAAAGTATAGCTTATTTGAGATTTAGGTTCAAAATGATACAACGTATCATCGCCTTTTATTGTAGTGTAAGATTTCCCAAATCGGTAATATTGTTTAACCCAAACACTGCGATTACGGTATTGGTTTTGACTTAAATCTAAATTAACATTTACAGATTTATTACTTCCACTTAATGCTTCAAAAGCTGAGTCACTAGTTATACCACCGTTTTCCTCTAATATTCCTTTGTTCCATGATAATGCAGCTAATAAATAGTATCTTTTGTTTTTAGAGTGGTAATTGGTAGTTAACTGTGTATTGTAATGACTTGTTTTTTGTCTCAATAAAAATCCTTCAGAAGAAATGCGTTGAAAATCAATTCCAACATTCCATCGAGGTAAAATATTTTGTGTGTGCGTTGCTTTTAAAAACAATAGTTCCTTCGATCCTTGTGTGTAAAATAATTCTGTAAATGGTTTGGTTGTGTTGAAAAAACGAGCTTGTTGGGGTAATGAAAAATAGCTGCTGTATGGGTTAATCATTCCATTAAATCCGATAGGTTGATTGATTGAGAAAATTGCGCTTCGTCCTGCAGTACCTATATTACCTAGGTCTTGGAATAAAACGTCTTTTTGATACATAGGATGAAAAATTTCTGTTTCATTCATATTAGTATCTAATGTTTGGTAATTAATATCCCTATCAATACCCCAAGCATGGTTATATATAAATGGATGTTTCCTTATGCTGTCTTGTGCCCAAAGGATATTTGAACTTAATAAAAGTATAACACCTATGATTACATAAAATAAATTAGACTTCTGCTTCACGTTATTGTTTTAATAGTTGAGCTTTATAAATATGCTCATCTGTTATTAATTTCAAAAGAAATAAACCTGCTTCCAAATTCAATTCTGTATTGATTTTATTGGCTCCAGTATTTAAATTTAAATACTTTTCGGTTACAAGTTTACCCTGCAAATTGTAAATCGCCAAATTACATCTTTGAGGCTTGCTTACACTTATGGTAAAATTAATATCCTGATTAAATGGATTTGGGTACACATTTAAGTTCAATATGGTTTTTGCGTATTGATTTATTGCCAAACTTGCAGTCGTGCGTAATAGAAATAATCCATTGGTCATGTCGCTCGCTAAAATTACACCCGATGGTAAAAAAGGCCATACACCCCAACAGCCTCTATAACCGTTATTGTATATTTGAGGGTATGTATCATAATAGGCCGTTATTTTTGGGTTGGCTTTATCTTGCAAATCATAAACCTGAACCCCTCCATAATACATACTTGCATAAGCGTATCTTCCTTTCCAAAATGCATTGTGTGGCGATCCAGATTCTTTAAATGGATTGCCCACTATACGTGGATTATTGATTTCTCTCAGATCATAAATTTTCATGCCAACACCTTGTGGTGTTTCATCACAAAATAAAAGATATTTACCGCTACTATCAAGCCAACTGCTATGGTTGTATGCATTTGCCGGGTAGGGCGGTGTAATAGCGCTTAGCAACACGGAATTTTTTGCGTCCCTAACATCAAAAATAAACATGCCTGCATTTTCGCTGCTACAATAAGCGGTGTCATTACGCACATAACTTTCGTGAACGCGTGTTCCTTCATATGGTGTAGGATATTTTAATGATCCAATTTTTATTGGTACTTCTGGGTTTTCCAACGAGACAATATCCATTGGAAAAACTTCAATTTGACCAGTTGTGGGGTTTTTACGCTTGTTTAAATTCATGTACATCCGCTGCGATTTTTCTTCAATAAAAATGGTATGCGATAAAGCACTAATGCTATCGTTCTCATATACTTTTACAACCGAGTCAGGTAAGTATTTCATGTCGAAAATTTGCAAATTGCCAGGAGTAGTACATTGGTCGCTGGTGGCATATAAATAATGTGAGTAGGGATAATAGTCGCGGTTAATACAACCTCTGTTTGTACCAAAAAAATTAGCGCATAATTTTATTTGATAAGGATCTGTAATGTCAAAAAAGTAAATACTGTCTGTAGTCCCTGCTATCATATACTCACGGTTTTTAACCGTGTCTTTCCATCCCATCACGTCATTCCAAATTTGTGTATCGCCTAATTTGGTTAGGTTAGTATCGTTGTAATGACTTAATAGCTCCATATGTAAGCTTTCTTGAGCCAATATTATTTGCTGTTTACCAAACAACAAGAGCAATACAACCATAATTAGTCTAGCTATTTTCATGTTGTGCGTTATCTAATTCGGTTTTTATGTACTGATTTACTTGCTGTAATAAGATATCTTCCTCATCAAACAAAATTTCTATACCAATAGGAATATACCAAATGGGTAAATGATTGATGTGTGGTAATATCTTTGAGCTTTTTAATTTAACAGCATCTTTCTCTGTGGTGATAATAATACTGTTTGGATGGGTAGATGCGGTAGCGGCAAGTTGTTGAATGCGGTCATCTGTGTATGTTTGGTGATCGCTAAATACCAATGGAATAACTTGTTGTTGGAAACTTTTTACCTGATTAATAAATAAGTTTGCTTTGGCTATTCCGGCAAGTGCCACAGTAGGTTGATTGGGTTTTGGTAAACCTTGTTGTTTGGCATTATCTGTAATGGCAATAATGTTTTTATACTGTATGGTACTAAAATAGGCGGTTTGATTTGCTTTTAATTTAAGCTGGATTTTGATGTTGTTTTTTTCTTCCAAACTTAAATTACTTGGGCATTTTGTTACAATAATAATATCAGCCCGATTAGCTCCTGTCTTATTTTCTCGCAGTAATCCAGCTGGCATCAAATAATCGTTATAATATGGTCGGTTATAATCACATAGTACTATATTAAATCCGGCCTGTATGCTTAAATGTTGAAATCCATCATCCATCAATACCACCTCTGTATTGGGTTCGTCACCCAATAAAGCGGGGATTCCAAGCACACGGTTTTCGCTCACTGCAACAGGAACTTGTAAAAATTTTTGTTTAATCTGGTAAGGTTCATCACCAATTTCCTCGGGTGTGCTAATTGGCGTTGATAACACATAGCCAATTGTTTTGCGTTTATAACCTCTACTTAATACTGCCACATGGTAATTAACGCTTAGGTTTTTAATTAACCATTCTATATGTGGTGTTTTTCCTGTTCCTCCTGCAGTTAAGTTTCCTACGCAAATAATAGGGAAATCGAATTTACTGCGGGTATATAATCCCGACTTGTATAACCATTTGCGAAATGAAATGATTAAGCCATAAAGCCAGGAGAAGGGGATAAGCAGGTAGAATAATAACTTTGGCATATGTTGTCAAATATAACCTTATAAATTAATATGTTTTGTTGGTGTATTTTGTTTTTGCGCTCACAGAAAACGCAGCATTACACAAAAGTTTGCTTCTCAAACCCGTCAGGCGCATTAAGCGTATGTAAGGTTGATTGGGAAGGCTTTAATTGTTTTACCGCAGAGTTTCGCAGAGGGTTACGCAGAGTTTTTACAGTGCAAAGTATACTGCTACTTAGGTACAAGAGTTTGCTTCGCAAATTTCTAGCCTATTCGAGTGCGCCTTGGGCTTGTTTTGCGTGAGCGTGTGTATAGAGAATAGGAGGTGGTTAGAATAATTATCTTAACAATCCATTCTTGATACCCCGAGTGCTCGGGGCCCCAGCACTTATCCTTTGCTGCAATCAATCGAAGTAGCTGTTTAGTTCATACATTTATTACTTTGATTAAGTTAATCTCTATCCAATGCCGTAGGCGTTGCTCTGCGTGCTCTCTTTTTTAGCGACAATGCTCAAATCTACGCAAGACTATTTGCAAAACTTATAAATTCCGCTACTCCGGAACCTGCGTTAAATTTTTCTGAATAGGCTGTTAACCGCTGACAGGGTTGTTTTGATGTTTGTCGGTTAGTTTTATGGCTGAGTATTACGCTGATTTTTTGGTTAAACCCCAAAAATCAACACAAAAAAAATCCCGCAACATTTACTGTTACGGGATTTTAAATATGGTGATGTAAAATTATCTCTTTACAATACGTTGTGTTGTAACCTCTGTACCGTTAGTTATGCGTATAAAATAAATACCTAATGGTAATGCATCTGTATCTAATGTTAACGTGTTTTCACCTTTGTTTACAATCAAGTTTGTGTTTTGGTGTGTCTTGCCTAACATGTCAATTATTTGCACATTAGCACTTCCTTCAATTAAACTGTTATACTTAATAATAAGATTTGTGTTAAAAGGGTTTGGTGTAGTAATCACATCATTGGTTTTAACCACCTCTACATTTACACAAGTTACTTTAGAATAAGTATTAGCACCATCAAAGTCAATTTGTTTTATACGATAACAAAGGCTACCAGATGTGCCTGGCATATCAGTATAACTATATGATTTGCTAATGTTGCTATTGCCAGCGCCTTTAATAAATGCTACCGCTTGGTATTTGGCACCATTAACACTACGCTGTAATTCAAAGCCTTTATTATTGCTTTCGCTTGCAGTAACCCATTTAAGGTTTACAACGTTATCTAATTTACTAGATGTAAATGATTTAAATTGTACAGGTAAAGCGGTACTTGACCAAGAACTTGCAAACTTAATACCATCAACTTTTAGAGTAGGGGCATTAGTTGCACTACCTTGTCTTAAAAATAGTCTACCTAGTGTAGTTGCGTCAGCATTTCCAGCTCCAATTGCTCCTAGATTTTGAACTGTAGCATTTGCTGGTTCCGTAGCAGGAATACCTGCTGATAACATGAATACTTTTACTGAGTCATCATTTGTACCAGCGTTGAATTGATATTTAATAACGGCTAAATATGTGTAGTTGAAAAAGAATGAGTCGTTACTGTATGTAGCAGCTTCTAATGCTCCAACAGAACTCTTGCTTATTCCAACCCTAAAAAATCCTGTTGGGCTTAATTTAATGAAAAAACGAGCAAAGAAAGTGGTCGCACTTGTGTTCGGCAGCATGCCAAAAACATAATCTCCAGCTGCCTGTGCTGCTGAAACATTTAGCATAAAAGTTGCATATGCATTTCCCGAAGTAAGACTAGTTGACGCATCTTTATATATATCCTGACCAGTAGTTGTTAGTGAAGTGGCATTGCCAATTCCTGATCCAGAATATCCTGGATAAGATAGCCCTGGCGAAACAGCTGTTAAATAGTTAGTTGTACCTCCACTTGAAATTAACCACCCTTTTGAAGGACTTACAGAAGCTATGGTGTCTCCTACAGTATAGTTGAAATCTTCGTTCAAAATTGTCTGAGCATTGATATTAATTACCAAAACATACAAAAGAGCCGATAGTAATAGTTTTTTCATATTTTAAATTTTATAACACAAAAGTAATAATTATACCTAAAGTACCAAGTGAACAAATAGTTAAATTATTTTTTACGGTTTAGCTCGGCTAATTTAGTTGGCTGAGCCCTTTTTTAGTGTAAAACCAAATGTGGTGCCTTGCCCAATAGTACTGCGTACATTAACGGTTTGTTGATGGGCTTCAATGATATGTTTAACAATTGCCAAGCCTAGACCCGTACCTCCAGCACCACTTTCTCTTGTCCTGCTTCTATCAACTCGGTAAAAACGTTCGAAAATGCGAGGTAAATGATCTTGTGATATTCCTTCTCCATTATCTCCAATCTCAATTAAAATATTTTCATCCATATCATAATAGGCTGCTGTGGTGGTTCCCAACTCTTTGCCGTATTTAATTGAATTATTTACTAAGTTTAAAACGACCTGCCTGATGCGATACCTATCACCATAAACCCAAAATGGTTTATTACAACCTTCTTTAATAATCAAACTAATACCGCGTTCTTTAGCCCTCACTTCTAATTGTTCGTATACATCTTTCACCAAAGCATTCATATCAAAACGCTCCATTTCCATCAATAATTCGCCACTTTCTAGTTGCGATATGGCTAATAAATCGGCTACTAAATCGCTTAACCTATCTGCACTTTTAGCAGCTTTTCTTAAAAATCTAACGTTAACATCTGGGTCATCAATGGCACCGTCAATTAGCGTATGTATATAGCCTTGTATATTAAAAATTGGGGTTTTTAATTCATGACTCACATTACCTAGAAACTCTTTACGGAAATCAGCCAATCTTTTTAGCTCTTCCATCTGCTGCTTTTGGTCGCGTGCCCAACTGATTACCTCCTTATTCATTTTGGAAATAGGATCGTTTAATAAGCTGTATTTACTTAGCTGGGCATCGTATTTCTGTGTTTTTAAGCTATGTATGGTTTTGTAAATGAGTTTGATTTTACGGTAAATGAAATACTCTATGCTGTAAAAAAACAACAAAAAGCTTGCTGTAAATGTTAGCATAAGTATAATAAGTGCTTGCTTGGTATCATTGTTCATCAAATAATTTGACGATGCCAACAATAAAGAGAGCACAGCTGCAACAAAAACGGTTATGTATAGCGGTTTCGGGTTTCTAATCATAATTCAAATTTATATCCAACACCTTTAACCGTGCCAATATAATCATCACCAATTTTTTCACGAAGTTTACGAATATGCACATCAATGGTTCTATCAACGACCAACACTTCGTCTCCCCAAACTTTTTCTAATATATGCTCTCGTGTAAAAACTTTACCTGGTTTACTGGCTAATAAATAAAGCAATTCAAATTCCTTACGCGCCAGTTGAATTTTGGCATCCCCTTTATAAACCAAAAAGGTTTCTCTGTCTATGATGATATCTCCTGCTGTAATTTTTTGTTCGACAACTTCTTTACTTTTTCTTCTTAAAATAGCGCTAATGCGGCTTAATAATACCCTTGGCTTAATTGGTTTTGATATGTAATCATCAGCACCAGCATTAAAACCTGCTATTTCGCTGTATTCTTCTGCTCGTGCCGTTAAAAATACTACGAAGGTTTTGTCAAAATCACGATCTGATTTAATTTGTTTACATGCTTCAATACCATCCATTACTGGCATCATCACATATAATAAAATTAAATCTGGTTTGATTTTTTTGCCTATGGTAATAGCCTCTTGGCCATTGTGCGCTAAATGTACATCATAGCCTTCTTTTTTCAGATTATACTGAATAAATTCAAGAATGTCGTTCTCATCATCAACCACCAAAATTTTGTGCGCGTTTCCCATGTCTGAATTTTTGTGTAACATTCGTTAAATGTTATAAGTTCAATATTACGGAAAAGTTAAGTTAATGTTAAGTACCCTTGCGTATATTGTTTTGTATGATATAAATCTTGGTTTGCGAAAACGCCAGACGCATTCCGCATAAGTGCGGTTGAGGGATTGTTTTATGATTCGATAAAGTTATTACACGGATGTTCTCAGAGGAGACACAGTGTTTCACAAAGGTTCGCTTCGCAAGGTTTCCGCCTGCACGATTGCGCCTTGGGATGTTTGTTTTTTGCGCGTGTATCAAAACGCTGTTCAGCGAAGCTAAAGTAGTAGGTTAGAATTAACAATGCCTTCTCGATACATCCCGATATGAAATCGGGACACTCGAAGTGGCTGTATCGTTCAAACATTAATTACCTTGTTTGAGTTAATCATTCCCCAATGCCGCAGGCGTTACTCTGCGTTCTTACTTTTTAAACGACTATGCTCTAATCTACGCAAGACTATTTGCAAAGCCTCTGCGTTAAATTTCCTAAATAGGCTATTA
>CALPIR020000060.1 GCA_943323675.2 Chitinophaga pinensis
CCTTTGTTCAGTTCTTGAACATTAATAGTATGTGTGTTTATTCCCTTAGATAGGTTTATGTTTTGATTCTGTACTACTTGTCCTAGCATATTTATTAAACGCACCTCCGCATGACCATTTTCCAAGCCTTCTAGTTTTAGGTTAATAACTGTTTTAGCAGGTATAGGGTAAATACTTAAGTTTCGTATAGCCAATTCTTCATTTAAACCAACTGCAGGTGTTACATTAACAACCATCGAACTTGCAGTGCTCAGGCAACTCGCGCTATTACGTGAAATAACCAAAAGTGTAGCAGTATCAACCACATTAAATCTAGCGGTTATGCTAGCTGTATTATTACCACTTAATATGGTTCCCTTACCACTAGCAACACTCCAAATATAAGTTAAACCACTTTCTGCAGTTACATTAAAGTTGTTGGCTTCTCCACGAACAGGTGTTATATTACCAGTTATATTCCCCACTGTTGGGCGAGGTAATAAGCTATAAGTTTTAGCTAGCGATTCATTTGATGAGCAGCCACCTGTAGTAGTTTTTACAGAATACGAACCTGAATCTGTTGCATTGTATATTTTAACATTCGCACCACCAATTAAATTTCCGTTTTTATACCATTGATTTCCGCTATTAGCACTTGAAGTTAGTGTAGCAGATCCACCTGTACAAAATGCAAGACCTGTAATGTTTGACGTAACAATAGGAGTAATTGGTTTGGCATCCACACTAATATTTATACTTGAAGATACTTCGCATGTGCCGTTAAAATTAGCAACACGGTATGTGCCATTTTGTTTAGCATAAACCTGCTGTTTGTTTTGAGCAACGAGTACCTCATTAGCATACCATCTAATGGTTCCGGTACTATCTGTGCTTAACAAAATACTATCACCTAAGCAAAATTCGGTTGCACCAGCCGCTTTAATATTTGGTTTTGTTGGTTTAGCAACTACGGTAATATAATTGCTTTGTGTAACACTATCCGAACCGCTGGCATTACTTGCTTTCAGATTTACGCTATATACACCTGGTGTGCTATATGTTATAATAGGGTTTCTTTGAGTTGATGTAGTTACGTTAGCACCTGTAAAATTCCATTCCCAAGTTGTAGGGTAATTAGTAGTTTTATCTGTAAATGTAACAGGTTCATCAGCACATACCGTAGTTCTTGATTCGAAAGACGCAACGGGTTTTAATAGGGTTCCGTTTACACTAATGTTATCAATATACATGTTATTACCATACATGTTATAACTTTCAAACTTTAGTGCAACACTTGATTGTCCGGCAAATTGAGCCAGCGAAATAGTTTTGCATCCTGATCCAATACCCCCCCCACACCAATTAGCTGCGCTTGAAGGCGAGAATGATGTTTGTGAACCATATGGATAAGTGGCTTCTTGGTAGGTTGCAAAATTACCTGTTCCGTTTTCGCCAAATCCCTGTAATCTAATCCATGTGGCTCCGCAATTTGTACTAGCGTATACAATTAGGCTATCTGTTTGGTTAGAACCTCCATATCTGGTGTAGGCATGTTTAAATGTTAAGTTCACATTAGAGTGGGTGCTTAAATTAATTGCAGGAGATATAAGCGCATCGCGCTGCCCAGTTGTGCTGTAGTCGTATAAATTTATGCCTGCAGATGTTGTACCTGATGTTATTCCGCTTGTAGTGAATAATGCCCATGTTGTTGATGCATCTGGATTTTGACTTGTCCATGAGCTAATATTTGGTGAGTTAATTTCAAATGTTTCTATAAAAGGTAACGCTTTGCCACCAACGGTAATATAATCTGTTTTATAAATAGAATCTGTTCCTAAACCGCCAATAATTTTTAATGATACCGGATATATCCCTGGCGTATTATATGTTATAATAGGATTTGTTGATGTAGATGTTGATGGAGTGCCGCCTGGAAATGACCAATTGCGTTGAGATACAGCCCCAGTTGAACCATCCGTAAATGTAACTGTTTGGCCTACACAAATAACATTGTTTGTTGATGTAAATTGAGCAAGTGGCTTTTCAACACCATTACTAATCAGTAATGAAAATGATTGACTTCCGCCTACCAATGTACCTTTACTTGAAATGGTTAAAGTATAGTTACCTGTAGTTGGTGCATCAATATAAATTACCTCAACGTTATCACGTATATTGTCGCCCGTAGTTGCAGCAATAGCAGGGTTTGCGGGGTCTAAAACAAATGGGCTAAATAATGCATTGTCACTTTGGCGTGTTAAGCGAATATCCAAATCATTCACTAACATTTTAGTTGAGTTGTCTAATAGATTTGAAGTAACGGGGGTTCCTGGTCTATCTGTCCAGCAAATAGTAACTTTGAGCGGTTTACCTGCATCTGCACTAAACTGAATATTTTGTGGTGAACCTGATACTAATGTGCGCTCTTCTAATTTGTTGATACCAGAATCGTTGATGAATTTTATAGCAGAAGCTGTATTCATTAAACCCCATCCGTTTTTGTAGTCAGGTCCAATGGCATTTCCTGCTTCGTCTGCAGTATGAATTACTAATCCCTTTAAACTAGCAGCACGCATGTATTTGTTTTTACGTGCGAAAAAATGTTGTTGTACTAAAAGAAGAGAACCTGTTACTGCTGGTGTAGCCATTGATGTACCTTGTATGGTGCTGTATGCTGTATTACTTGTGCTAAAAGATGAATAAATAGATACACCCGGACTTACCACATCCGGTTTAATTCGGCCATCATCAGTTGGTCCCCATCCGCTAAATGAACTCATTACAACATCACTTGCCTTAGTCCATCCATTACCTGTGTTACCTCCAATTTTATTAACTGCCCCTACTGTTAAAATGTTTTTTGATGTAGCATAAGTTGAAATACAATCATAGCCTAATACGCCTCCATCTTTTAAAGGTGCGGTTCCTGAACCTAAGGTTCCATCTGCATGATACCAAGTGGTAGAACCAGATAAATTTTCACCTCTGTCGTTACCGGCAGCTTTGCATATCAAATAGTTTGGATAGGTAAATGCAATATCGTCCCAAGCTTGAGCATCATCGTTGTACCAACCAAATTTATAATCTTCAACAGTACTTATTAATCGATCTCCAAACCACTCCCATCTAGCGTCTGTTTGGTTATAACTCCAACCACTAATATTTCCGTATGAGTGATTAGATAATAGCATACCTGCAGCAGCTGCTTGAGACATTTCAGAGTTGTCATTCGTCCAATCAAAAGCTTTCAAAGGTGCAGCGTATGCCATTCCTTTAGAGTTGGCATCAATGCCGCTAGCAATCATCGTTCCAGCAACATGTGTAGCGTGATCGCTTAACTGAGTAGACCCATCAGTTTGGGTAACACGCCCCGTTAATTCTTGGTGTGTTGCTCTTACAGCGCCACCATCCCAAATTCCCAAACGATTTGTCATGTTTGCACCTGTCAAACTAGTTCCAACACTACCTCCAGGCCAAACCTTGTTGGTTGACAGTGTTCTTCCTGCGCCTATATTGTAAGTAGTATTATAAATGATTTGTCCTGTAGGACTTACATACATGGCCTCTTTTATACTTCCGTCCGCGTATGTAGTTCGGGCATTTATTTTTTTCTCTTTGAGTATTTTCTGAAGTTCAACTTGTCTTAAAACCTCTTTTTCATACAAAACAATACCTAATGGTCTTTTAGATATGTCTTCTTGATGCGCCAATTGGGCTATTGCCGGGGAAAGTAATGCAGCTAATAAAAGGGTAAGTATACTTTTTCTCATTTTAATTATTTTGTCGTATTAAGTTTAGTTCATTATTCTTTTTGAAGTTCCTAAGGTTTTCTCTTTAGGTAAGAGATGTTCTGTATTTACTTCAAATTGATACCATTGCTTTTGATAAAAAATTTTGCCTTGTGCGTTAACAGATATTAAATGTCCAGATTCAGCCAAATCGCATTTGATGGCAATTAAAGGTAAAAATCTTTTATTTTGGGTAAAAGTTATGTCATTGTTATTTATCATCATTACCTGCACCCTTTGATTTCTGAATGTAGTGTCGATGAGCATACTTTCGGGAATATTATTAATTTGTATCAAACGGTTATCGGTTGATAATAAGGCAATATTGATGGCATTGTTGATCCATTCAATTTTTTGACTTTTAATTTTAAAAGGGACAGCCTTTTTTTGATGATTTAAAAGCTTCACATAATTGTGATTTCCACTAGTAAATGCACTTACACATAAAATTAAGAGTATTATTAATGTTTTGTTCCTATTGAGCATGGTAATCAAATGTACACATTTTGTATTAATTTTCGTGCCAGTTTTATAACTTCATAAATAAGGTATTAATTTGTAAAACTTATATTTAACCATACACGTCTTGAAACAACATATTCCCAATGCAATTACCTCAGCAAACTTACTGTTTGGCTGTTTATCCATTTTAAGTGCAATACAAGGAGATTTAGTATTGGCCTCCGTATATATTGGCGTTTCTGCTATTATGGATTTTTTTGACGGATTTGTTGCACGTTTGTTACATGTTAGTGGTGAGTTAGGCAAACAGCTCGATTCATTAGCAGATGTAGTGAGTTTTGGAGTAGCCCCAGGATTTATTTTTTACAGCCTAGCGGGCACTTGCTTTGGTCAAGGGTTTTGTATCAATCAATATACTTTTCTTCTTATTCCAGTATTTTCAGCAATTAGGCTTGCTAAATTTAATTTAGATACCCGACAAAGTGATAGTTTTATTGGAGTGCCAACACCGGCAAATGCCATTTTTATAGCGAGTTTACCTTTAATTTTAAATAATGATACTTATGGAATAACTAACTTCATAGAGCATAGGTGGTTTTTAACAGCATTTCCGCTTTTATCCGCCTATTTATTGGTTGCCGAACTACCATTACTTGCCCTTAAATTTAAACATTTCAAATTTAAAGGCAATGAGGCCAGATATGTTTTAATCATCTCATGTGTTTTAAGTGCATTAATTTTCAAATTTGCTGGTATAGCTTTAAGTATCATCATGTATATTATTATCTCCGTTATCAATAATATCAGTATAAAAAATAGGATTGCTTAAATTAACATTTAGCTTAATGGATATAAATTTTAATACATAATTGATTTGATCGAATACTAATGGTTATAACGCTAAGTAAATTATTCTCAAATGCAGTAAAGTTTCTTGTTGGAGGTGCGCTTATCTTGTCTTGTAGCAAAAGGCTAGGTGCTCAAAATATAAATTATGCCCGCAAAGTAATTACCGATTTGTGTGCGCCCGAGATGTATGGTAGAGGTTATGTGAATAAAGGCGATTATATAGCAGCACGATACATTCGTGAAGAACTTAAATCAGCTAAAGTAAAATCTTTTACTCCAGAGTATTTTCAACATTTCGGTTTTCCTGTAAGTATTTTTGATGATGAGGTTAGTATGATTGTTGATAATCATAGTTTCATTCCTGGGGATCATTTTATTGTAGCGGCAGGATGTCCGCCTGTTGATGGGATATTTAAATTACTATGGGTTGATAGCGCCATGATTGATAATCGAACATTATTTGATCAAATAGAAAAGCAGTTTTTGCGTCAAACATTTCTCGTGTTTGGAGAAGTAAAAAATCAAAAAATAATTCATCCAGAAAGGTTAATGCAATTAACCTCAAATCCATACAATGCTAAGGGAGTCATTCATGCCAGCGAAAAAAAATTAACATGGAGTGTTGCTACAAAATGGGATCGCTTTGCAACTATTTATGTAAAAGATGGATTATTAAAGCCATATCAAACTAATGTAAAACTAGTAGTCAACCCTCAAATAAAAAATCATAATACACAAAATGTGATAGCTTATATTGAAGGTAGTAAATTCAAAGATTCATTTGTAGTATTTACTGCACATTATGATCATTTAGGTATGATGGGTAGAGATGCGATTTTTCCTGGAGCCAATGATAATGCAAGTGGTGTGGCAATGTTATTGGATTTGGTAAATTATTATAGTAAAAACAAGCCTGATTACAGCATCGCATTTATGTTTTTTGCAGGTGAAGAAGCGGGATTATTCGGGTCTTATTTTTACACTGAAAACCCATTGTTTCCACTTAAGCAAATTTCGTTGTTAATGAATTTAGATTTAATGGGTACGGGTGATAAAGGACTTACTGCTGTAAATGCAACAGTTTTTCCGGATGAGTTTCAGGAATTACAGTTAGCAAATATGGATGGTGATTATTTGCCAACTATAGCATCTCGAGGAAAAGCTCAAAATAGTGATCATTATTATTTTACCGAGAATGGTGTGAAGTCGTTTTTTTTCTACCTAATGGGTGATTACCATTTTTATCACGATGTTGATGATAAAGCGGATTCGTTGCCGCTAAGCAAATACAATGAGGCATTCAATCTTATTCAGAAATTTACCGATAATTATCAAAAGGCAAAATAGCTAATATTAATACACAATATCGTGTGTATTTTGAAGTTGTTTAACTGCCTCAAAAGGCTTAAAATTACCAAAATAAATTTACCCTATGTCAGTTTTTGGCTCTCTTGTAACTTGGTATTTAAAAAAACGGATTCCTTTTATCGAAGAGATGATGGAACGTCCGGCCGATACACAAATGCAGGTATTCCAAAAACTAATCAACCAGGCTCGTTATACTGAGTGGGGAATTCAGTATGATTACCGGTCTATAAAAAGCATTCACGATTTTAAGCAACGTGTGCCAATTGGTAATTATGAAACTCACAAACCCTATATAGATAGGATGATGAAAGGTGAGCAAAATTTACTTTGGCCCACTGATGTAACTTGGTTTGCTAAATCAAGTGGTACAACTGCAGCTAAAAGTAAATTTATCCCTGTAACCTTCGATTCGTTGGAAGAGTGTCATTTTCAAGGAGGAAAAGATGCATTGATGTTCTATCAGCTTCAAAGAGAAGAGAGTAAAATTTTTGATGGTAAAGGGTTAATCATGGGAGGTAGCCATCAAATAAATAAGTTTCATGAAGGAGATTCTTACTATGGTGATTTAAGCGCGGTTATGATGCAGAATATGCCTTTCTGGGCGCAATATTTCCGCACCCCCGATTTAAGTATTGCCATCATGGATAATTGGGATGAGAAAATTGAAAAGATGGCCTTAGCTACATTAAGCGAGGATGTAACCAGCATAAGTGGAGTGCCAACTTGGACATTGGTTTTAATAGATAAGATTTTTGAAATAACAGGTAAAAATAACCTAGTAGATATTTGGCCAAACTTAGAATTATATATACATGGTGGTGTTAGTTTTGTGCCATATCAAAACAGATTTAAATCTCTTATACGTGCATCAAATATGAACTATCTTGAAACTTACAATGCAAGTGAGGGATTTTTAGGTATACAAGATGAATTGGGCAGGGATGATATGTTGTTGATGTTGGATTACGGTATTTTTTATGAGTTTATGCCCATGAGTGAATATGGTAAAGATCATCCAATAACATATACAATTGATGAAGTAAAAACAAATGAAAATTATGCCCTGGTAATTAGCACAAATGCAGGTTTGTGGCGTTACATTATCGGAGATACTGTCAAGTTTAGTCAGCTATATCCACATCGATTTAAAATTACTGGGCGAACCAAGCATTTTATTAATGCCTTTGGAGAGGAGTTGGTAATAGAAAATGCCGATTATGCCATTTCACAATGCTGTACAGTACTTAATTTGAAAGTAATTGATTACACAGCAGCTCCCGTGCATTTCGAATCGGATACCATTGGCACACATCAATGGCTTATAGAGTTTGAGCAAGCTCCAGATAACATGGAATTTTTTACGGCTACATTAGACAGTTTTTTAAAACAAACCAATAGTGATTATGAAGCCAAACGATATAAAGATATGGCCATGATTATGCCTCAAGTGCAAGCAGTTTCTCGTGGGACATTCTACAATTGGATGAAGAAAAATGGTAAATTAGGTGGTCAACATAAGGTGCCTCGCCTAGCCAATTCAAGAGAATATATAGAAGATATTTTAACCACATTAACAGCCCAATGATTATGAAAAAGGAGATACGTTTATTAGTTGTTTTATTGGTATTTATTTTAACATTTGGCTCAAATTCATTTGGCCAGGTGAGTCTAGAAAATGGAAATACTTTTTACGACTTTTTTCAATTTAAAGAAGCTATAAAAGAGTATGAGTTTGCTTTAAAAAATAACCGTACCACTCAAAATGAAGCCCATATTTTGAAAAGACTTGCATATAGTTATCTATATACATTTCAATATTCTAGTGCCGAGGTGAAATTTAGAGAATTGGTATTGTTAGGTGATAAAAAGGCCGATCCTCTTGTCTATTTAGATTATGGTAATTTGCTCAAAATACAAGGCAAATACAACAAAGCACTTGATCAATTTAACTATTACAACACCATTAAAAAAGCCGATTCCTATAGTTCATTTTTATTGCGTTCATTAAATTGGGCTATAAAAAACAAAGATTCTGTTAGAACAAAAACATTTGTTGGGGTAACAAATATTGATGTTAGTGGTCAAAGTTTAGGTTATTGTTTTTTTGATAATGGATTAATTTATGCTCAAGCGAAAGACTCCAACTATAACGAGTTTACCACATTGTTTAATTTAGCATTCATAACCAAGATAGATTCTGTAACTTTTGCTCCCGGAGATGATGTGGTAAGTGATATTGATTTTCCGTTTAACGAAGGTTCGCCTTGCCTTACCTCTGATGGTGAAACGCTATATTTTACTGCTACAGGGGCTAAAGTAAAAGAAGGTGAAGTTCGTAAATCTGGAAGTGGGCAAACCAGTGCTGATGGTTTAAGTAACCTGCGATTATATAGCAGTAAATTAGAAAATGGCAAGTTTTCAATTATTACCGAATTGCCATTTAATGATAAGAACTACAATCATATTCATCCTACCGTAAGTGCAGATGGAAACACAATATACTTTGTAAGCGATATGCCCGGAGGATATGGAGGATTGGATATTTACAAATCTACAAGAAATGGCGATGGTACTTGGACTACACCGATTAACTTAGGAGAAAAAGTGAATACAACTGAGCAAGAGGGCTTTCCATTTTTATTGGGTGATAAATTATACTTTTCATCAAAAGGTCATTTTGGTTTTGGCGGTTACGATATCTTTGTCTCCACCATAGGTAATAATGCAAACTATTCAAATCCACAAAATTTAGGTAAACCATACAATAGCAGTAAAGACGATATTGCTTTTATTGCTGAAAAGGATGGAATGACAGGTTACTTATCGTCCAATAGAGATAGTGATAATGGCATTGATAAAGTTTACTATTTTAATAGTAATTATATACCAATGCCTGTTAAGATTTATGTTCCTATTGCTGATACAGTAAAAGTAATATTAGCCAAAGTTGAACCGGTATTAAAACTTAATGAAACAAAACAGCTTGCGGTAAAAAAGAATGCAATTAATTCTCCGTCTCTCACAAATAATACATTGCCGAAGTTGGATACAGCTCTTGTTAAATTAGCCAAAGTAGAACCAACTGTAAAAAATGTGGCTGTTAAAAAGGTTACATTAAAAGTAGAGGAAGATAAATATGCATCTAATTCATTTATTAGTAAAACGATTTTAGTTACCAATGGTTACTTTCTATTTAATAGTAGCAATTTACCTTCCGATTTATCATCTTTTAATGATGTGTTAGAAAAATGGATTGAGGATAAAACTGCAACAATTAAGATTATAGCATCAACTGATTGTCGTGGCTCCGATTCTTACAATTTGGCATTGTCAAATAAGCGTGCAATAAGTGCCAAGAATTATTTCATTCAAAAAGGTGTTCCTGTTAGTAAAATAACTGCAATTGGGGTGGGAGAGAAACTTAAGGAAAATAATTGTAAGGACTGTAATATATGCAACGATGAAATGCACAGCGCTAATCGTAAAGTGCAATTAATTTTAAGCAGATAACCGTTATTTAGTTCGGTCAATTACATAAGCAACTAATTCTCTTAAATTTTCTTTATAAGGCGATTCACTTACTATATCCAACAATGCAAGTGCTTCGTTTTTATGTTTCTCCATTGCTTTTCGTGTGTATGCAATACCATCATGCTCGTTCACGTATTTTATCACCTCAGCAACTTTCACTTTATTGTTGTTGTGGTTTTTTATGGTATTGATAATAAAGTTGCGAGTGCTGCGGTTAGCATTATTAATAGTGTAGATAATTGGCAGCGTTAATTTCTTTTCTTTTAAATCAATTCCAGTTGGTTTTCCGATATCGCTATCTCCATAATCTAGTAAATCATCTTTCATTTGAAATGCAATACCAATTTTTTCGCCAAACAAACGCATTTGTTCAATTTGCTCGCTATTTGCACCTGCGCTAGCAGCTCCAATAGCGCAACAACTCGCAATTAGTGAGGCTGTTTTTTTTCGAATGATATCGTAATAAACTTCTTCGCTTAAATTAAGATTACGTGTTTTTTCAATTTGCAATAATTCCCCTTCACTCATTGCTTCTACAGATTCACTTACAATTTCAAGCAAATGATAATCTTTATTTTTAACCGATAGTAATAGTCCTTTACTCAGTAAATAATCACCAACTAAAACTGCTATCTTGTTTTTCCAAAGGGCATTTATACTAAAAAAACCCCTACGCTCATCACTGTCATCTACCACATCATCATGCACCAATGTAGCGGTGTGTAGCAGTTCTACTAAACTTGCTGCACGGTAAGTACTGTCGTTAATACCGTTAAATAATTTAGCCGACAAAAACACAAACATTGGACGCACTTGTTTGCCTTTACGCTTAACAATATAAGTCATAATGGTATCTAATAATGGTACGTTACTTTTCATGGCCTCGCGAAATTTAACTTCAAACAAGTCAAGTTCTTGGGCTATGGGTTGCTTTATGTGTTCTATTTGGCTCAATCTGGCAGCAAATTAAAGTATTTATTTAGATCTACTTAATATCTATACTATACAATACACCTTTATTACCTATTTTGTTTACTATCAGTAGGGTATTTGATGTCAATAAAGATTACCGCACCGATTAAAAGGTTTACCGACCGTTTGATGAAAAATAGGATAATAAATCAATGTTATTGTCTTATATTTGCAGTCGTATTAAATGAAGGATTACATCAGCTACGTTCAAATATCGTAGTATATATGCCTAAAAATCTTATCTAAATAGTAGTGTATTTGAGGTAAGGATAGTTTGTAATTAAAGCGGGATTCGTAAATGTTTCCCGCTTTTTTTGTTTAACCCCCAATCAATCAGCCTTAAACCTTAATTAGACGTTACTTTTTCCACTTTACTTACTAAAATATTTTGTTGAGTAGAAGTGCCTGCAATATTGTGCTACCTTTTACTTAGTAGTTTTAAACATTAAAAATAGTTAATTCATAAATTCGTTATCTATTGCTCATTTTCAATGCTCAATTTGGGATAAACACTATATTGCAATCATCATATGGCAAAAACACAAACAACCTTTTTTTGTAAAAATTGTGGTGCATCTTCACCCAAATGGGTGGGTAAATGTAATAGTTGTGGCGAATGGAATACCTATACAGAAGAGGTTATTCATAAAGACAAACCCGAATACAAAAAAACATGGAAATCACAAAGTGTAAAAAGTGTGTTAAAGCCAGTTTTGCTTGCCGATGTTGAACATGGGGCCGACTTTCGTTATGAGCTAAAAGATTTGGAATTGAGTCGAGTTCTCGGTGGAGGGA
>CALPIR020000061.1 GCA_943323675.2 Chitinophaga pinensis
AGTTAGGAACACATTGCGTTGCGCCTGGTTGTCCCTCGATGCGCCAATATGATGCGCTATCGCCTGTTGAATTATTTACAAATGCATATGGGCTATTTACCCATACCGTATCTATGCCTTTATCGTATGCGAAACTTGATATGGGTGGTAAAAAGAATGGATTGCCCCCTCCACCTGGAACTGAAACAGGCTCAAATGTAATTTTACCTACCCAAGCACGATTTGCTATACCAGGAGCTGCAGGCGGAGTTCCGTTACCAAAACTTATACCTACGCCATGTATCATGTTACAACCACCACCAGAAAAAACGGTATTGGTTGTTAAAGGATAAGTGTAATAACCTTGATTAGCCGCAAACACAACCATACCATATGTTGAGTTAGCTGGAATAATAACACTAGCACCTGTAATGAAAGGCTGTGTTACAGTAGTTGTACTGTTTGCAATACCTGTGAAATTACCTGATGCGCCAAGTATCCAACCATTGGCGGCTGATATTGCACCGGGGTTTGCAGTAATAGCACCGGGCTTTATATACAAATCAGCTGTATTGGCACCTGCGGCCCAAACAACACCCTCAACTGAAGTTATTCTAACATCAAAACTATTTGTATTTTGAAAATTAAATGAAACCATTCCATTCCCATTGTTATTCAAGAAAGTTGTTGTTGTTGATAATGTGGTTTGAGCGTTAACTACAAAAAAACAACCGCACAAAACAGTTAGTAGTAAAGTAAATTTTATTTTCATATTAAATATCGTTAATTTCTATACCGAATATCGAATTTAATGCGTTTTTTAAAAAAACCAACAACTTTTACTTTGTGTATTGGCTTAAATAGGATCATTTTATTGTAAAAAATAAAATTATATATGCTAGATATAAAATTAAACATTGACTATCAATGCATAGCAGACAAACGCCAAATTAAAATAAAATTAAACTAAACGAAGGTTTTAGTATCAATTAAATCAAAGTATACCATTTGAAAAAAATTACTTGCCAAATCTTATATCTGATATGTAAGAATAATCATCCAAGGTTTTTAGAAAGGCGATTAAATCCAATTTATCTTGTTGGCTTAAATTCAACCCGCCCTTGGGGTGGTTTTTAATGATGTTTAAATCTGTGGTTGGTCCGTTTTTGGTTCCACTGTTATAAAATTCAATCACCTCTTCAATGGTTTTAAATCTACCATCGTGCATGTAGGGAGCAGAGAATGATAGGTTGCGTAATGATGGCGTTTTAAATAATCCCATGTCTTCTGCTTTGCCAGTTATTCCTCCCAAACCCAAATCCATTGGAATAGAATCAAGACCGTTATTGTGAAATTTAAAATCGGTAAAAAATGGACTTCGATCATTGCCATGACAGTGAAAACAGTCGGCACGTTCAGTTGTATACAATGTGAGCCCACGCAATTCTGATTCGTTAAGTTGGACCTCACCGCGCTTAAATTGATCAAATTTAGCATTACCTGAAATTAATGTCCGCTCAAATTGAGCTATCGCAAACATGATTAATCTTGTCGTAATGCTGTCTGTTCCGAATGCCTTTTTGAACAAAGCAGGGTATTCTGCATGAGCACGTAATTCTTGTTCAAGCGTTGCCAAATTTTGATTCATTTCTCTTGGGTCTTCTATAGGCGCTAATACTTGATTTTCTAGCGAGCTTACTCGTCCATCCCAAAAAAATCCATGACCACTTTTTACCAGCAATGGGTCTTCAAACCAACCTAAATTATATAAAGGCATTGCATTACGTACACCCAATTGACCATTAACACCAAAGCTAAACTTTTTAGAATCAGAAAATGAAAAACGCTGTCCGTGACAAGAACTACAAGAAATGGTGTTATCCGCTGAAAGGATGTTATCGTAGAAAAGCTTTTTCCCTAGCGCAACTCCTTCTACAGTAAGTGGATTATTGGCAGGGATTTTTAATCGTGGCCAAAGTAAACCTGTAGGATAATTAATTATGTACGGAGTAGGTGTATTATTTGGAAGCGTATTAACGACAACAGGAGGCTCAAGTTCATCATTAACACTACAAGCAACAAAGATTTGTATAGTAAGGAATAAAATAGCCGTTATAAATATTTGAACCCGATTCATGTTTTACTATAAACGTTAAAACTACTGAAAACTAATTAATGAGAACGTTCCCATTTCTATATTTTGCTTTAACATAAAGGCATTTGGATGCAAAGCGCTATGCATAATTGAAGAAACAGAATCTAATTTATAATCGTTAGGCGAAACAAAAATATCAGCAATATTAAAATTTATATTTGCTGTTGCAGAAGTGCCTTGGTTGATAACTGTATTAATAGGTAATTCTATTACAGGTAAATTTTGTATTCCACCCATATCAATTGTCATGGGTTGATTGTTGTTAAACCTACCCTGCATTCTAACAAAAATATATCCTGTTGCCCAACTCCAAAACATGCCGTTTGATGGATTTAATGCGCCTTCTTGTGCACCAGTACTATTGGCAATGCTATCAACCCCAATAAGAAAACGCATTTTTTTATATGTGCCACCTGGTAAGTTAGCTATATTCAATTTTGATGATGTAGGATCTGAAAAGTCAACCAAATTATAGTTACCCAAATTTACCCAGTTACCTGCTTCATTTTGTAAAGATACATTACTGATGTAGTAGACAAAAGCCGAAAATTTGATGGTATCATTGAGGTTTGTTACAAAATTTGAACTGAGGTTAAATGGCTCTTGATTAAAGCTATGAATAAGATTTACAGTTAAACTTCCATTTAGGGGAGTTGGATTATCTATTTTAACATCATCATTACAACTAGTAAAAACAACAACTAAAATAAATGTGAGTAAAGCCCCGTATTTCATAGTTTTTTTATTTATAACTCAAATGTACTTAATTTAGCGGCATATTAATTCCTAAAATTTACTTTATGGCAAGCTTTGATATTGTAAATAAAATTGATTTACAAAAAATTGACAATGCAGTAAATACTGCAATAAAAGAATTGGTTAACCGATACGATTTAAAAGATGAGGATTGTGAAATTGAACTTGATAAAAAAAACAAACAAATTAAGTTACAGGCCAAACAAGAAATGGCCTTACAAAGCCTTATAGATGTTGTTTTAAGTAAACTTACTAAACAACAACTAGACCCAAGAATACTTGATTTAAGCAAAGAGCCCAACCCAAGTGGTAAACACATGCACCAAAATTTACCTATAAAAGAAGGTATAGATAAAGAAACAGCTAAAAAAGTGGTTAGCTTTATTAAAGATTGCAAGCTAAAAGTGCAAGTAAGTATCATGGACGACCAAGTTCGAGTAACCAGTAAAAGTATTGACGAGTTACAAAGTACAATGGCCAAGGTAAGGGCACATGATTTTGAGGTGCCACTTCAATTTGACAACATGCGCAGCTAATATCGATTACATCCAACCTTTGCGTTTAAACCACAGGTAAATAACAATGGTTACCAATATCATTAAACCAATAACTGCAGGATAACCAGCAGGATGTTTAAGCTCGGGCATGTGTTCAAAATTCATCCCATACAAACCAACTATAAATGTAGTTGGCAAGAAAAATGCAGTAAATACGGTTAAAGTGCGCATCACTTCATTGTTGCGCTGAGAAGAAATAGAAAGATAAATATTCATCAAGTTATTTATATCCTCATGATTTGATTCAACCATGGTATCAACCTTTAAATAGTAATCTTTTAAATCTTGAAAGACAGGTCTGCTTTTTTGAGATTGTGCAATGGGTGATAAATGTTGAACAATTTCCTCGGTTAAGTTCGAAATCTTTCTAACTAAATATACCTTACGTTTAATTGCATATAAATTTTTGAGTAGATCAGGGATACGCTTTTTTAAAAAAATCCTACTCTCATAGAAATCAATCTCTGCATCTAGCTTAATACTGGGAGATTCATAAGTAGATAAAACAGCTTTAACAATTTTACAGGTAATTTCAAACGCATTAAGTTGTTCATTAGCTGAGTACTTTTGTATTAAACCTTCATAAGTTGGGGATTCTTTTCTATGAATAGTTAATACCAAGTCCTTTCTATAAAAGATTGCTAATTTTCTGCTGATTTTTGTAATGCTATCCGCATCTTTCTCCGCATCCGTGTCGTAATACCTGCAAATAATAAATTCTAAATCATCAAACTGTTCTGCTTTCGGCAAGTGGTCGGGCTGAAGCACATCTTGCAAGGCACTTGGATGAAAATGATAGGCTTCTGCAAGCAGTTTTAAATCGTTTTCTGTTGGATTTAATACATCTATCCATACAAATCCATTGTTAGAATTGGTTTTAATTATCCGCTGCATACAACCAAAGATATTTATTTTTATCGAAGTTGTGTGTGCAGTATTAATTAAGTTTGGTTAAATGATATGCCACTAATGGTTTCTTCCAATTACGCGCACCTGTGTTTATTTTGGCTTGAAGTACATTTAAAATACTATACAAACCAAAGTATGTTCGGTTAATGTATAGTGCATGTTGCGAACCTCTGCCCTCCTTTGAATTTTTTAACTCTTCAATTTTGCTCACTTCTTCACCTAAAGCATAAATTTTATCAATGTATTCATTGTTGCCAAAATCAAATTCTGCTTCATCAAAAGGAGTGCGTAACAAATTAGTCATTTTGGTAAAGGCATTTGTAATAATCTGCTGCACACGCTCACTATCATTTGCTGTTATAATTTGTTGTTGCAACATAATATTGCGCATGGTGGTTGCACTTTGCATGATTTCAGGGATCAGCAACGCGAAATAATTTAAGTAGAAATCATCAGGAATTTCTTTCACACAACCAAAATCAATTACCCCTAATTTACCATCTGATTGTATTAAAAAATTACCGGGATGGGGATCAGCATGTACCGCTTTAAGCTCGTGAACTTGCATATCATAAAAATCCCACATTGCCTGCCCAACGGTATTCCTTAATTCCTGGGATGGATTGGTTTTTAAAAAGTCATCCAAATGCAAGCCATTTAGCCAATCCATGGTTAACACACGATTAGAAGAAAACGCTTTGTGGTAATTTGTAAACACAAGGTTGGTAATGTGCTTGCAAGCCTCTGATATTTCTATACTGCGTTTAAATTCTAAGTCGTAATCTGTTTCTTCCAATAATTTTGATTCAACCTCTTTAATATACTTATCCAACTCTTTTTCGTTCATGTTTAACAAACGAAAAGCAATTGGCTTTACAATTTTTAAATCACTTTTAATACTTTCGGCTACACCAGGATATTGAATTTTAACAGCCAATTGTTTACCGTTTAATGACGCCTTGTGCACTTGTCCAATACTGGCTGCATTACTGGCTTTCATTTCAAAAGTATCAAAAATTTCCTGAGGGGTTTTACTAAAAGCCTTTACGAAAGTTTGTACAATAAGCGGCCCTGAAAGCGGTGGCGCGCTGTATTGAGCCATTTGGAACTTATTGGTATACTGTCGTGGTAAAACATTTTTTTCCATGCTCAACATTTGCGCAACTTTAAGCGCACTACCCTTCAGTTCGCTTAAGGCATTGTAAACATCATTTGCATTGTTTTCATGTAGTTCGTCTTTGGTTAATGACGAATCGACCATTTTCTTTGAATAATGTTTGATGTAATTACCACCAATTTGCGCGCCTGTTTTAACAAAACGCATGGCACGTTGAACTTTTGTGCTAGGAATACTATTTTGCTCCATACTGGATTAATTGTACTAATCGACTTATTTATTTTGGAACAAGAACTTACCGAAATCAAGGGCAGCATCCAAAGCACTTTTACCCATTAAATCTACAGCCAGATTTACACTTTTTTCAATAGCTGCATCTGTTTTTTCGAAGGCAGGGCTGGTATCATCAATCCAAAACTTTAGTACAAACAAAAAGTTTATCCAAAGGCCATCAGCATATTTGCTGTCTAAATACTTTCGTTCGGCAATTTCTTGCGTTGATATACCTTCAGTTAAAATAGGTTTTATGTGCTCTAAAAAACTGGCATGTAAGCCATTTAAGTATGCTGGCCATTTGGGCAATGATTTGAAATCGCGGTCTTTTAAAAATTTAACAAAACTTCTGTTAGCCTTTAAACCTTCTATGAAAGTATAAAAAACTGCTAGTATTTTTTCACGTGAAGTGTAATCATCCCAAGGCGCGCTTGTGGTGCACTTGTTCATTGCGTCTTCAAACCAAGTTTGATAAATCTTACTTTCTAACAACTCTAATCCTGAAAAATGATTGTAAAACTCTTGTTCGCTAATGCCAACAGATTTTGCGAACAAATAAACACTTTGAGGCGTATTGTTGTGCTCAAGTGTGTATTGGATATATTCTTGAATCAATTTTGCTTTCATACTTAAATGTAACGCTAAAAACTTGTAAATGTTTTCAGTGCACTAAAATTGCGCGCATTTACAATAACAGTAGTATATTCGAGGGTTGAAAATAAAACATGAAACCGACCCTATATTTATTACTTTTACCTATACTATTTGTAACAAATTTAAGCCTTGTTAATGCCCAAACATTTGAGGTTACAGACGGAGATACCATTAACCTCACAGATAAAAGCGGTAAAAAGCAAGGTTTCTGGAGATATTTCTGGTCGAACGGTGATTTAAAATATGAAGTATATTACGAAAACAACGAAAAAGAAGGTCTAGAAATTCGTTATTATGATACACAAGATTGCATAGAATTTAGCAATACATACAAAGACGGCATGTTATCAGGGCCTAGTGTAACCTTTTTCCCAAATTGCAGCACCAAAGTAGAAGAAGGTTATTTAACAGGTAAAAAACATGGTTACGAGCGAGCATATGATGAAAATGGTTTTTTGCTGACTGAAGCCAAATTTGAAAAAGGAGAATTAGAAGGAAGTTACGCGCATTTTGACAAAAAAGGCTACGTAACTTATGAGAGTCCTACCAAAGAAACCACGCTAAAATTCGATAAGTTTTTAACAGGAGAATACAAAATAAAAGACTCTACTATTTTTAGGGTTTTTACCAGAAATAAAGAGTGGAAAAAAGTGATGATGGTTGTTGATATGACTGGTAGCATGTTTCCATACATTGGCCAAATGTTGGTTTGGTACAAAAAGAATTTTGAGGGAGAAAAGATAAAATACTACGCCCTTTTTAATGATGGAGATAATATTCCAGACAACAAAAAAGTGATAGGCAGAACCGGTGGTGTGCATACTTTTGAAGCAAAGGATTATAAAAAGTTTAAAAAGGACATTGAAGATGTGCGCAAAATGGGAGAAGGCGGAGATGATCCTGAAAATGACCTTGAAGCCCTTCTCACTGCAATGGTTGCATACCGCGATTACCAGAGCTTGGTATTATTGGCAGACGATAGTGATATACGCGATATGAGCTTATTAAAGCGTATCCGTAAACCAGTGCACATCGTGCTGTGTGGAACTAAACGCGGTATTAATCCTCAATACATTAAGTTGGCCATACAAACCAAAGGAAGCATACATACAGCCAATAATGATGTGTATATAAAAAACCTAAAAGAAGGCGAAGAAATCATGCTAGATAATGATATTTTTATTTGGCAAAATGGCGATTTGGTTTTGGTTGATGTAAAAGAACAATAAAAAGTTTCATGGTTAAATCACCCGAAGAAATGCAACCCCTATTGGCTTCAAAAAACATAGAAAACATGTTTTTTAAAAAGCACTTGCGTAACTTTAAAAGTGAATATATAGACAAAAGCATACATGCCCTTAGCGAGCAAATAACCCCAAAAATAGATTGCACCACCTGTGCAAACTGTTGCAAAAAACTTGAGCCAGGGTTAGAAGAACAGGAGGTGATTACATTGGCTAATCTAAAAAATATTGAACCACATATTTTTAAACATCAATTTGTTGGTTTTGATGGTGATGCTAACTATTTAAAAACCAAACCTTGTATGTTTTTAAACGATTGCAAGTGTAGTATATACCAACAAAGGCCTAATGCTTGCTCAGGCTATCCGCACCTTGATGCTAAAGACATGAAATACAAACGCAGCTTATGGAGTAATTACACCATATGCCCTATTGTATTTAATGTAATTGAGGAGTTAAAAAGTGAATTAAAATTTACTTATGGCAGTTGAAATGTTTAGTGAATTTATGCATCAAATTGGCGCACAAAAACATGCAACTCAAGCGTCACCATTTCACCTATATTTTATTGAAGAAAAAAAACTACTTATACATTTTATTGATTTAAATACTTTCAAGAAAAACCCCTTACCCGAAACTTTTTTTTTAAATTTAAGTAGCAATACAAATCTCATTCATCACCATATTATACATGTATGGGAAGATATTTGGACACACAAAACAGATTTGGTTAAACTTCGTTTGCAATCTATTATCGGATTGGCTAAAAAAATTCACGCACGCAAAACCGAAATTGTTCGAATTAACAAGCTACAAGCAAGTGAATTTTTAAACCAATATCATTTGCAAGGAAGTACATCTGCCTATTACAAATATGGATTAACACATGAAGATGAATTGGTTGCTGTGGCAACATTTAGTAAAGCCAGAACCATGTATGATGGACCCGTGTATTACAGAAGCTATGAATTGGAACGTTTTGCAAGTAAAGCTGGGGTAAACATTGTTGGTGGGTTAAGCAAATTAATGCAACATTTTATAAAAACCAATCATGCAAAGCACCTAATGACTTATGCAGACAGAGACTGGAGCACTGGGGAAAGTTACTTAAAAATTGGATTTAAATTAATTGAAGAAACACCACCGCAAAGTTTTTATATTGACGAAACTACACTAATGCGATACACAGACAAGCAAGTTTTAATCCCTAACAACAATATTAAAATATACAATTCGGGGAGTTTGAAATTTGTTTGGGACAATAGATAATACTAACGGTATTTGGTATTGCTAAAGATGTAAATAATTAAGCACGTACAACTGAATCTATTGCATAAAGTAGCACTATATTACCCGATAAAACTAATCCATATTAAAAGTGTAATCAATAAAACCCATTCTATTTATTACTTTTGCTAAGTGCCACCAACATTTAATTTAATTGTAATTTTAGGACCAACAGCTTGCGGAAAAACAAGGCTGGCTGCGGCATTGGCATACCATTTAAAAACACATATTATTAGTGCCGATAGCAGACAAGTTTATAAACGAATGAATATTGGCACCGGAAAAGATTACGAAGATTATACCATCAATAACCAGACTATACCCTACCATTTAATTGATATTTTAGCACCAGGTGAACGATACAATTTACATGAATTTATGCGCGATTTCTATGCCATATTCATGCAACTTCAAGAGCAAGACCTTACCCCTATTTTATGTGGTGGCACAGGACTGTATATTGATAGCGTATTACGCAACTTAAATTATGCAGCTGTTCCAAATAACCAAGATTTACGGAAATCCATTTCGCATTTAACACACCCCGAACTCTTGGTTTATTTTAACCAAATGCCAAAAACCGATTACACGATTAAGGCTGATTTATCAACCCAAAAAAGAACCATTAGGGCCATAGAAATAAACCACTATCTACAAGATCATATTTTAGAGAATTCAACATCACCCGAAATTAAACCGCTTATTATTGGGCTTGATGTAAGTAAAGAAATTCGCAGGCAACGGATTACCCAACGTTTACAACACCGACTTAAAAATGGGTTGATTGAGGAGGTTGAACAACTTCTTAGCGAAGGGGTAAGTCACGAACAATTGCAATATTATGGCTTAGAGTATAAATTTGTTTCACAATTTTTATTGGGGTTAATGAGTTACGAAGCATTAGAAGAATTACTGAATAATGCCATACAACAGTTTGCCAAAAGGCAAATGACCTACTTTAGAAAAATGGAAAAAGATGGCCAAATTATTTATTGGGTTGATGCCACAGTTGGCATTGATGAGCAATTAAAACAGGTAATTGCATTATTAAATGGAAACAATTAATAAGCCGTTTGTTATTTTAGCATTTTAATTAATACCAAAGTTATGGCCGGATGCGGTTATGTATGCCCACAATGCGAAGGACGCGGATTTACCGAAAATGGTGAAGCTTGCGATTGGTGCACGGATAAGGCTGACGAATTAACTGAAGCCATAACCGATACCGCATGGATAAATGAAGTGCATGAAGGGAAATGTTGCGCAGATGATTGAACAAGAATTTAAGTATTACGCCATTTTTAAACCTTTCGGCTATTTAAGTCAATTTGTTTGTGAGCACAAAAATAAAAAGTTGCTAGGTGATTTATACCAATTAGAAGAAAATGTAATGCCCATAGGCCGTTTAGATGAACATAGCGAAGGGCTTTTATTATTGAGTAACAATGGCAAGTTGCACCAGCACTTATTGGCCCACCACACAGAAAAAGAATATTGGGTTTTGGTTGAAGGTGATGTAAGCGATGATACCATAACACAATTGGAATTAGGAGTAGGCATTTCGCATCAAAGTATAATATACCATACCAAACCTGCCAAAGTAAAACGATTAGAAAATGTAGAATTCCCCGAAAGGTATCCACGTGTTAGGTACCATAAATACAAACCACATACTTGGTTAAGCATTTGCATTAAAGAGGGCCGCTTCCGACAAGTTAGAAAAATGACTGCCGTAGTTGGTCATCCAACATTACGTTTGGTGCGCGTACGTATAGGAAACTATACCATTAATACACAAGCCACAATTGGCAGCATTACGTCAATAAACCCTAACGACATTATGGATTTATTTAATTTTAATGCAGGTTAAATATGTGCTAAAGTGCTACATAAAAGTAAATTGCTATCTTTGAATGATTAATATTTTTAACATGAAAAAACACGTACTTGTTATTTGTTTACTATTTATTGCAGCAGTAACAAAATTAAATGCACAGTGCATACCTGATCCTGATTTAAATAGTACAGGATTTACACCTGCTGAATTGCCTTATTCTTATGTTGGCGAACAATACAACCAAGTGCTAAGTTTTAAAGCACCACTTGATACTACGGCATTTTATAATGGAACCTTGACCAATGTAATAATTGATTCGGTAATCATGATAAAACTACAAGGAGTGCCTGCCAACTATTCTTATCAATGCTTAAATCGTTGTGCCATACCGGGTGGTGGTAAAGGATGTGCACTGTTAACAGGTAAAGGAGATTCATCTCAAGTTGGAGCCTACCGCATAAAAATATTCTTACTCACTTATTATCATCCTAAAGGAATTCCATTTTCTGGAAGCAGAATTGATTCTGGCGATAGTTATCAATTTAGAATATTTTTACCTACAGGTTTAGGAGGTATATTTCCTGCCGATGCGCCTATAGAAATTAAAGCCTATCCAAACCCAAGCAAAAATGCCATAAATTTTGATTTATCAGCTTTGCCCCACCACACCAATGGCAATTATACCATTGTTGATGCACTTGGAAGATCTGTTGCTGAAGGCAGTTTTGCTAATAATTTAGCTCCTGCAATTAATATCTCATCATACCAAAACGGCATTTATAAATGCGTAATAAAGACA
>CALPIR020000062.1 GCA_943323675.2 Chitinophaga pinensis
ACTCGAGCTTAGAAGGGGTGAATTACGTTTTAGGATGGAATACCAACGTCAAATTTCAGGATTTATTTGGGGTAGTATTCAAGCTGGCTACCGATACAATTTCTCGTATAGAGCAGATCAAACAGAAAAAGACGGAACAGATTTTTTTAGAGGATTTGTAGGCAAGCAAAATTATGCCATGATAAATGAACTAAGCGGTGCTTTATATTTTAATATTGGTATACATTTAGTTAGTCCATAAATAAAGTGTATGTTGATACAAATTCACTTCTATGAGGTTCATTTGTATCAACGTTTGCTTAATAATTACATCCTGATAATTCTTCCATCTTCCATTTCTATAATGCGGTCGGTACTTTGCGCAAATTCGTTATCGTGCGTTACAATTAATAACGTTTGTTTAAACTCGTGTGCCAGTTCGTTAAATATATCAAACACTATCTGGCTGTTCTTTTTATCCAAGTTTCCGGTAGGTTCATCACCCATAATAATTAAGGGGTCGTTTATTAATGCACGTGCTATTGCTACACGTTGTTTTTGTCCACCAGAAAGCTGATTAGCCATTTTGTGCGCTTCGTTATCAATACCCAAAATACGCAACTTTTCCATTGCACGATGTTCAACCTCCTGCTCCGAATATTTGCCTAATTTTAAACCGGGTAACATCACATTGCGCAACACACTAAACTCATTTAATAAATAATGAAACTGAAAAACGAAACCTATTTTTTCATTTCTTACCAATGCCAACTCGCCTTCTTTTTTGTTCCGCATGGGCACGCCATCAATTAACAAATCGCCTTCGTAATCCGTATCCATGGTCGATAAAATATATAGTAAAGTTGATTTACCACAACCCGACTTTCCAATCACAGATACAAACTCTCCCCTGTTAATTTCAAAACTTACGTCCTTTAAAACCTGAATGGTAATAGGATCGTGAAAGTTTTTACTAATACCTTTTGCCTGTAGAACAATGCTCATATTATTTACCTCTAATAATAACTACTGGGTCTATTTTACTAGCCTTACGCGCAGGAAACAATCCAGCAAAATAAGTGGTGATTAGTGAAAATATGATACCTATAACATAAAACTTAGGATTATAATTTATAGGATATGTTTTAATAGTTGGCAATGCCGCTGTATTAAAGGGCACATTATCAATAACCACAGATAAACCAAAACCAGAAATCAACCCAGCCAATCCTCCAAAAAAGCCAATTGTTAATGCAATGGAGATAAATATAATATTAACATCATTACCAGAAAATCCTGTTGCTTTTAAAATAGCGATGGAATCCATTTTTTCGTAAATCATCATATTTAATATGTTGTAAATTCCAAATCCGGCAACAACCAACAATGTTATTCCTACTGCATAAGAAATAATCGACCTAACAGAACTTCCCGTTTCAAATTGAGAATTGGCTGTTTGTATATCTTCGGCATCTAAATTAAAAACCTTAGCATATTCTTTGCCAACTAAAGGAGCCAATGTCATGTCTGTTAACTTAATTTGAATATCGGTGACATAATTACTAGGCTTACCTAATAATTTTTGCGCAGTGGTTAATGAGGCATAACTTTGTGTTTTATCAAAATCTTGCAGACCAGATTGGAAAAGTCCGACTACCTTTAATTGTATTCTATCTCCTTTAGGAGTAGTAACTTGAACTACATCCCCGATATTAGCCAACATTTTATCAGCTAATCCTTTACCTAAAATAATACTGTTGGGAGTGTTTTTTAAATCAATAAATTTACCAGCCGTTACATAATCCTGAAAATAGAAAAGTTTATTTTCAGCCTCTACATCAATACCATTAATTACACCTGTTACATCAATGGCTCCAACGTTATAAAACACTTGAGCTACCAACTTTGGTGCTACTCCAAAAACCCTTTTGTCATTTTTTAATGCATCTATTATAGCTCCATAATTATAAATTTCAGCTCGGGTTCCACTTGGCTTTACAGAGTGTATAAAGTTGTAGTGATTTTTAAATTTATCGCTTATGGCAATAGGTTGATTAGGAGTAGCTTTAAGCTCGTTATATAATTTAATATGTGGGGTTCGATTTAATATCAACCCGTCCAGCAAATCATTTAAGCCAGTCATAAAACCCAATAGGGTAATAAACATAGCAATACTAAATGTAACACCGATGGCTGCAACTAATGTTTGTCGCCAACGAGCCACCAACAATGATTTTGCAATGGTAAATATTAATTTGGTGTTCATTTTATTTTCCCAATAATTTCATCATCGGCAGTAATCCCCGATAAAATCTCTACACGCTCATAATCCTTTAATCCAATCTTAACGGCAACTTTGTCACCACTTATTTTAGTTACAAAACCATCATCACTAACCAAACTACGCGGTAAGGTTAAAATATTATTTTTGGTTTGAATTACCACATTGGCCTCCACAGTTAAATTAGGATATAACACAGGTGGAGTTTTGATAAACTTTGCTTCTACCAAAAACGACTTGGTACGCTCATTCATCAATGGATTTATTTTTTCAATAACCGCTTCAAACACCTCTCCTTTGTAACTATCTAAACTGATTAAAACCAATTGTCCCTTTTTCAATCGCACAATATCATACTCATCAACCTGTAGTTCTATCTTGAAACTGGTTGTAGAGCCTATAATAGCCAAAGCCATTTGAGGAGTAACCATCTCCCCTTTCTCTTTTAAAATACTATAAACTTTGCCATCAACCTCACTTTTTACAATAAAATCTTGATTTTGCTGTTCAGAAATTTGCAGGTTATTTTTTGATTGCTTTGATATAAAACTTAACTGTCGTTTTAATTCCTCGTACTTTAATAAAGCAGACTGGTATAGTGCGCGTGAGTTTTCGTAAGCCAATTTACGTTGCTCTATTTCAACCTGCGAACCCACTTGTTGATTCCACAATGTTAACTGACGATTATAAAGTGAAGAATCAACGAGCCACTTATTTTTAGCAAACTCAATATTTACTTTTAGTTCAGACAGCTTGCTTTTATTGGCAGCATAATCGTTGTATGAAGCAGCTAATCGAGCATTTTCGGTATTAATCTTTGATATTTCGTTCACCACAGATAGCAGCGGTGTGCCTTTTGCTACTTGATCACCTTCGGTAACAAAAATAGTATTGATGATACCATTTACTGTAGCGAATACTTGGTATTGATTAGCAGCTTTAATTACACCCGAAGCGTAAACAGACTCGGTAATATTTGATACAATTGGCTTGGTTGTTTCTACTTTACTTGTGCAAGCAAATAGAACCATTGTAGCCAATAGCAATAGGCTAAATTTATTCATACTTCAAATCTATTACTTAATTGCAATCAACAACCATGATTCGCATCATAAATATTGTTGGGTTTGGAGGCTGGAAATTAGTGAATCAAGTTGGTAATAAAATTGCAAAATGAACAAAAAGCTATCGTAATCCATAAATAGAAGGAGAAGTGAAGGATGTAAGAAAACCTTAAATACTTAGAGTTGCAATGGAAAATTAGACTTCAAATGCTAAAAAAGAAACTATGAGTCCGCGAGTCAATCTCTTTTAAATTAAAAATAATAATCGTAAAATCGAAGTAACCTTAATTAGCCAAGTATATGTTACAAAACCTCGACTTAACAAAAATGTTGGTACTTGACATTGAAACAGTGCCACAACACCCCAACTACGAGCATGCACCAGAAAAATGGCAACATTTATGGGATAAAAAATCAGCTTTTATTAAACGTGAAGAATCACAAACTGCTGCTGATGTATATCCACGGGCAGGAATATATGCCGAGTTTGGAAAGATTATTTGCATTTCGGTGGGCATATTTAATAGAAGTGGAAACTATTGGCAATTCAGGGTAAAATCCTTTTATGGCGATGATGAGAAAATTTTATTAGATGAATTTATCACCATGCTGAATAGACATTTTGATGAACCCGATAACCTTTTGTGTGCACATAATGGCAAAGAATTTGACTTTCCTTATCTATGCAGAAGGATGCTGATAAACGGACTTGAAATCCCGTCTATATTAAACATTGCAGGTAAAAAACCATGGGAAGTAAACCACCTTGACACCATGGAATTATGGAAATTTGGCGATTTTAAAAACTTTACCTCTTTAGAATTATTGGCTGCCACGTTTAACATACCAACCCCCAAAGATGATATAGATGGTAGCCAAGTTTGGAGGGTATATTGGAATGAAAAAGATTTAGAACGTATTAAGACCTATTGCCAAAAAGATGTGGTTACGGTTGCTCAACTGATACTAAAATTTAGAGGAGAGGCTTTATTAGAGGAACATGATGTGATTATGAGCTAGTGCATTGAAATCAACCTCAAAAAGTTAACACCAACCTAATCCAATTTTACTTACTTTTACCAAGGTAAATGAGCATATGAAAAGAGAAAAGAACTTAAAAACTGTACGTAAGGAAATTGAACGTTTTTTTGCAGCAAACAGTAAAAAGGCATTCAACTACAAACAAATTTGTGCAGCATTAGATATAGAAAGTACCGAAGGAAAAAACTACATCATCAGAACATTGAAACAAATGGAAAAAGATGGGATGATTGATGAGGTAATGCCAGGTAAATATTTGGCGTTATTAACTACACATTTTATAACTGG
The DNA here is from genome assembly GCA_943323675.2 of Chitinophaga pinensis. Lineage (GTDB taxonomy): Bacteria > Bacteroidota > Bacteroidia > UKL13-3 > UKL13-3 > UBA6183. Next base: position 4,654 of record CALPIR020000062.1, read on the forward strand.
CAGATTAGAAGTAACCCAACGTGGTGCTGGATTTGTAATACCTGAAGAAAGAAGCGAAATTAAAGATGATATTTACATTGGAAGTGAAAACTTAAATACGGGTTTACATGGCGATACCGTTAAAGTAAACCTATTTGCCAAACGAAGTGGAAGCCGAGTAGAAGGTGAAGTGATAGAAGTGCTTAAACGCAAACGTGAGGAATTCGTAGGAGTGGTTGAGCTAGGTCATAATTATGCATTCGTTTCGCCCGATGATAAACGCGTACCTATTGATATTTTTATTCCCGAAGGCAAAATAAACAATGCCAAAAATGGAGAGAAAGTGCTAGCACGTGTAGTTGATTGGAGCAACGAACACAAAAACCCAATAGGAGAAATAATAGAAATTTTAGGTAAGCCTGGTGACCACAATACCGAAATGCACGCCATTATTGCTGAGTATGGCTTTGCAAATAAATTCCCTGAAACGGTTGAAAAAGAGGCAGATAAAATCCGTGATGTAATTACCAATGAAGAAATAGCCAAGCGGAAAGATTTCAGAAAAATTACCACATTTACAATCGATCCTGAAGATGCAAAAGATTTTGATGATGCACTTTCAATTGAGGAGGTTGGTGATGGCATATACGAGATTGGTGTTCATATTGCCGATGTATCTCATTATGTAACCAAAGATAGTGTGCTTGATGCCGAAGCTTTTGAACGAGCTACATCTGTTTATTTGGTAGACAGAACTATCCCCATGCTGCCTGAAAAGTTGAGTAATGGCGTTTGCTCACTTCGACCTAACGAAGAGAAACTAACATTTAGTGCCGTTTTTAAAATGAACCTTGAGGGTGAAATATTAGATAAATGGATTGGAAAAACAGTAATTTACAGTGATAGGCGTTTTGCATATGAAGATGCTCAAGAACGAATTGAAAGTAAAGAAGGAGACTTTGCAAAGGAAATTAACACATTAAACGATATAGCTTTAATATTACGCAAAGCACGATTTAAAAATGGAGCGGTAAACTTTGAAACTGAAGAGGTAAAGTTTAAATTAGATGAAAACTATAAGCCAATAGGTATATTTAAAAAGGTGCGTAAAGATGCACACAAAATGATTGAGGAGTTTATGCTATTAGCTAACCGAACTGTAGCAGAGTTTGTGCATAATATGAAAGGCGAAAAACAACCTAAAACATTCGTGTACCGTGTTCACGAACCGCCAAGCGAAGAAAAACTAAAACTATTTAATTTGTTTGCAGCACGTTTTGGACTGAGCATCCAAACCACTTCTCAAAAATCTATCTCAACTTCATTTAATAATTTATTAAACGATGTAGAAGGTAAGCCAGAACAAAATATTGTTCAAAACATGGCGGTACGTAGTATGATGAAGGCATATTACAGTACGAAAAAAACAAGTCATTATGGTTTAGCATTTGATTATTACACTCACTTTACCTCTCCTATTCGTAGATACCCAGATTTAATGGCTCACCGTTTATTGTTTTCTTACTTAAACAACGGCAAATCGGCTAATGATGTAGAGTATGAAGAAAAATGTAAACACGCTTCACAAATGGAAATTCAGGCAGCTGATGCCGAACGTGCAAGTGTCAAATACAAACAAGTCGAGTACATAAAACAATTTATTGGCGAACAGTTTGAAGGCATAATAAGTGGTGTAACCGAATGGGGAATTTATGTTGAGATAACCGAATACAAATGCGAGGGCTTGGTAAGATTAGCCAACTTAACAGACGACTTTTACGATTATGATGAATTTAACCAATGGATAATTGGCAGACGTACCCGTAAAATATTTCAATTAGGTGGTGAAGTTAAGGTCATTGTTAAGCAAGCAGATCTTCAAAAACGCCAAATAGATTTAGATGTTGCAGAAGTATCTGCGCCTCGCAGAATTAACCATAAGATTGACAAAAACGCGCGTAAAGACGAAAAAAGAAAAAAACGCAGAAGATAACTTAAATTATTTTTCTCGCTGATAGTCAATATTTTTGCACTTTAATGCCACATGCATGAGAAATAAATACTCAAACTCATATATTTGGCTAAATTTAGAAGTAAGAAATGAGAGGATTTTTATTAAGTATAGTTATATTATTTTCTGTTACCGCATTTGCACAAAAGGGGGGTAAAAAGCCAGCATCGGGTTATGACATAATACACCCATTTAAAAACGGAATAGCTAAGGTTGAAAAAGACGGTAAGCAAGGATTTATAAATGAAGCGGGTGAAGAATTTGTTCCTGTAAAATATGATCAGATTTACCCTTGGGAAAAAGGCAGGGCTAAAGTTGAAATTGCCAGTAAATATGGCTTTATAAATGAGGCAGGAGAAGAATATATACCTGTTAAATACGATTTTATTGGACCATTCAAGAACGGTTTAGCTATTGTTTCGCTTAACGGACGAAGAGGTCTTATAAACGAGGCAGGCGAAGAAGTTGTAACCTTGCAGTAAAGTACCAAAAAATATTTAAAAGCTGTACCCACAAGGTGCAGCTTTTTTTATGGGTTGTTTTTAGCAAAACAAATCCAATTATAAAAGATAAATCAATCTCCCTCCACAAAAGGGATATTGGATGGGGATTGATTACCAATCAATAAAAATTCAGCGTTAAATATGTAACAACCATAGGATAAATCAACAATAACCTCTAATATTGTAAGCAAGAGTTCGGTTCATATTTGAAAAAAATAACACTATTTCATTAATGGCTCAACCGCACTTCAAAATCAGGCTTTTTTACCCTTGAGGGATTTTTAAAAGTAATTTTAAAGACGTTAGAAGATTGCGAAACCTGTGGAGGCTAAATCCTTATTTATTTATGGATTTTTATCAAACACCGAACTCTTTTTTTTTATTCAGCTATTTAAAGCTGAAAATTTATTTATACTTGATTGTTGAATTATTCGCATCTTCATGAGTTCCAAAATTTCGAGACGAGTTGAAGGTCCGATAACACTAAAATAATCTCTTTATTACTTTCAACCCTCCAATCAACACCTCATACGCTATCCTCTTATTGAGATATTTCTTGTAAAATTTCAATAGATAATCAGCGGCATTAGGATCTCAAACAAAACATTAATTCCTTTTTATTGCATTTAGCGATGCAACTTTTAAGCTTGGTTCAAACAAAATCTAGATTTTTTCTTAATAACACCAGTCCAATTTAGAGCTAAATAAAGCTCGGCAGGAACACCATTCATGGTAATTGTTGTAAATACCCATTAACTAGCATTAGAGATGCCAAGGGGGGTGTTATTGGACACAAACCTCCAACCTCCATGCAACAATACCCAGACAATAATTCAAATAGGAAATGATAAAAAAGAAAAAGACCAAACTTTCGTTTGGTCTTTAGTCTTAGTTGCGGAGGCAGGACTCGAACCTACGACCTTCGGGTTATGAGCCCGACGAGCTACCACTGCTCCACTCCGCGATGTATCTTTTAAATGCTATTGACCTTTGCTCTTCACTCCAGTTTTAAGCGTTTTATCTTTTAAAATTCAAACCAATATTACTACCGATTTGGGAGTGCAAATATAATACACTTTCTTTGCCATGCAAATTTTTATGAATCATAAATCAGGATACGTTAGTATTATTGGCAAGCCAAATGTAGGTAAGTCAACGTTAATGAACGCTTTAGTAGGAGAAAAAATTTCTATAATTTCTCCAAAAGTTCAAACAACTCGTCACCGTATTATGGGTATTTTAAGCAAACCCGAGTACCAATTGGTGTTTAGTGACACACCTGGAATTATAGAACCCAAGTACAAACTGCATGGTAGCATGATGGATTTTGTGAATCAAAGTTTACAAGATGCCGATGTGGTGCTTTTTATCACTGATAATAGTGATGATCACCCTGAGAATGAAGCCATTTACGAACGTTTAAAGTTAATTAAGTTGCCTCTTATTGTATTGGTTAACAAAATTGATTTAATTGGTGATAATCAGAAAGTAGAAGAGAAAATTACTTACATTAAAAGTAAAGTAAGCAATGCATCCTACGTTATTCCGGTTTCAGCTTTAAATAAATTCGGGTTAGATAGCGCCATGACAACCTTGATGGAATTTATTCCTGAAGGACCATCGTTCTTCCCAGATGATCAATTAACTGATAAAAGTGAGCGTTTTGTGGCATCAGAAATTATTCGAGAAAAAATAATGATGCGCTACAAAGAAGAAATACCTTACAGTGTGCAGGTTGATGTGGTTGAATTTAAGGAGGATGAGAAAATAATTCGCATAAGTGCTGAAATTTACGTGATGCGCGACTCGCAAAAAATAATTTTAATAGGAAAAGGTGGTTCTGCCCTAAAAAATGTGGGAATTGCAGCCCGCAGAGATTTAGAACGTTTTTTCGACAAGCAAGTTTTTTTGCAGACCTTTGTAAAAGTAAAAGAAAACTGGAGAGACAGCGACAAGCTACTTAAACAGTTCGGATACAAAGCAGATTAATAAATTTAAAGGTAATTTTAAAAAGAAAAGTAACATTATGGGAAACATGGTAGCAATTGTGGGGAGGCCCAACGTAGGAAAATCTACACTTTTTAACCGTTTGGTGGGCAGAAGAAAAGCCATTGTGGATGACTTTTCGGGTGTAACCCGCGATAGACATTATGGTGAAGTTGAATGGTGCGGACGTAGATTTAACATTGTTGATACAGGAGGATTTGTATCAAACAGCAACGATGTATTTGAAGCAGCCATCAGGGATCAGGTAAATATTGCTATTAAAGAAGCAGATTTATTATTGTTTATGGTTGATGTGGCAACAGGTATCACAGATCTTGACAGTCAGTTTGCGAAGCTATTGCGTAAAAGCAACAAGCCAGTTTATTTGGTGGTTAACAAAGTAGATAATAGCCAACGTATTTACGAAGCAAGTGAGTTTTACAAACTTGGGTTTGATAGTTTATATTCGCTGTCGTCTGTTAGTGGTAGTGGTACGGGAGAATTATTAGATGACATCATGGATAAGCTTAAACCTGAGTTAATTGATGAGCCCAATGAAGACAACGACCAAGATTTTGAGGGAGATGCAGATGAAGATAACTTTGCTGCTGAGTATGATGAGAATGATGATTTAATAGAAAAAGAAGAACCTGTTAATTTTATTCCAAGAGTAGCTATTGTTGGTAGACCCAATGTTGGCAAATCCTCTCTAGTAAATGCGCTATTAGGGGAAGATAGAAACATCGTAACCGAAATTGCTGGTACAACCCGCGATACCATAGATACCTTGTATAACGCTTATGGTCATAAGTTTTTCCTAGTAGACACAGCTGGAATACGTAAAAAATCTAAAGTAAGAGAAGATATTGAGTTTTACTCGGTGATGCGATCAATCAATGCACTTGAAAACTGCGATGTGGCTGTTTTGGTTATTGATGCAACCATTGGTCTAGACTCTCAGGACATGAACTTAATCCACCTTGCAGTAAAAAACAGTAAAGGATTAGTAATTGTGGTTAACAAGTGGGATTTGATAGAAAAAGACCACAAAACAGCCAAAGTTTACGAAGATGCCATCAAGGAAAAACTAAAGCCATTTAATGACGTGCCAGTACTGTTTACATCGGCCGTAGAGAAACAACGCATACACAAGCTAGTTGATGTGGCAATGACGGTAAACGCAAGCAGAAGACGGAGGATTAAGACCCATAAATTAAACGAAGTGATGCTTGAATTAATTGAAAACTATCCGCCACCGTCAACAAAAGGTAAATATGTTAAAATTAAATTTGTGATGCAACTACCTGGTCGTAGCCCTAAATTTGCATTCTTCTGTAATTTACCGCAATATGTAACCGAAAGCTATAAACGCTATTTGGAGAACAAGATCCGTGAAAATTTTGATTTCCATGGTGTTCCAATGGTCATATACATGAGGAAAAAGTAAAAAAACACTTGCACTATTAAAATATATTCATATATTCGCACCGATTTTAATCAAGAAAAAAACAAACACAATGAAAAAAGTATTATCAATCGCTGCTGCAACTGCTATGTTAGCAATCGTTGCTTGCGGACCATCTGCAGATGAAAAAGCTAAAGCTGAAGCTGCTAAATTAGATTCAATCGAACAACAACGTATCGCTGATTCTACTTTACAAGCTGAAGAAATGAAAATGACTGAAGGTGATTCAACTGCTGTTGCAGGTGACTCAACTACTGCTCCTGCAGCAGAAGCTCCAGCTGCTCACTAATTCATTAGTAAGTAAGACTTTAAAAATCCCGCTAAGTGCGGGATTTTTTTATGTGTTAAAAAAACTACAAAAAGATTTTTTTTTGTGCAAAAGATCAATACTTTTGCACTCCTTAAATATTATAAGCTATGTCTACTAAAAGAACATACCAACCATCAGTTCGTAAAAGAAGAAACAAACACGGTTTTAGAGAGAGAATGGCAACTGCTGCTGGCCGTAAAGTAATTAACGCACGTAGAGCACGTGGTCGTAAGAAACTTACTGTTTCTAGCGAAAAACGTCATAAAAAATAATTAGTAAGGCCAATTAGGCTTACTTCATTGCCTTGACAGAACAATGATTAAAAATAGTTTTGTTAAAGCTGAGAGGCTTTGTAGTAAAATACTAATAACCAACTTATTTAGTAAAGGAAACCGTGTGATAACACAGTTTCCTTTTCGTGTTTTATG
>CALPIR020000063.1 GCA_943323675.2 Chitinophaga pinensis
AGGATGTGAATTATCAAAAGGAAATCACAATTTCTTTTATTGCATTTTGGCTCGGGGTATCGAAACGCATTTAAGCGGAGCTAAAAGTTAAAGTAAATCCTATTCTCGATACACCCCGATTATTCGGGGCACTCGAATAGGCTGTAAATTCAAATAGGATGTGAATTATCAAAAGGAAATCACAATTTCTTTTATTGCATTTTGGCTCGGGGTATCGAAACGCATTTAAGCTGAGCTAAAAGTTAAAGTAAATCCTATTCTCGATACACCCCGATTATTCGGGGCACTCGAATAGGCTCTGACTCATCTACCTGTCAAACATTAACTATGCTGCTACTTTTCCCACTTTAAGGTTTCTATCATGTGTAAGATGTCCTTTTTTAAATAAGTAAGCACAGGCGATACACTATCTAAATTGGTGCGCTCATTAAAATAAAGTGCACCACGCATGTAATTCTTTACACTATCGGTTACATAAAACTGAAAACTACTTGCAGTATTGCCGCTTAATTCATACACCATGCCATGCAGCCTGTCGTTTTCAATATAGGTTTCATAAATTTCGTCTGCCTTCACGGTATGCTTGTAAACTAGTGTACGGGCATCTTCGGCAAGTTGATCCAACTCACGTGGGTTTTTTACCTGATCAAAACTAATGTGTAAGGTGGCATTGTAAGGTTGGTAGTAAATGTTAAACCAACACTTTTTATTTTCCATACTAAAGTCGGGTAGCACGGTGGCGTAATTTGGAATTTCGCAACTAAAGCCACAATCGTTGTGGTGGGCTTTGTACTGTTTTTGTGGGAATTCAAAACGCTGAAATCCGCGTGGCTTCGGGGTGTAATCTTCACCACATCCAATACCTAAAACAACTACGGTTAACAACAATAATATTCTCATACGTTTAGGCGTGGTTTTGCGGGTTAAGTATTTCTACTTTCACCCGTTTAATTCTTCTTTTATCAGCCGATTCAATTACAAATTTAAAATCGGCATACACAATTTCATCTCCTTGTTTTGGCATTTCCTCTTGCAGTTCCAGCAACATGCCACCAAGTGTATCTGCATCTTGTCGGGCATCATCAAATACTTCACTTTCAATCTCCATAAACTTACACATGTCGTTTATGGCTATCTTGGCTTCAAACACAAAAGTGTGCTCATTTAAGCGCGAGTAAAATACTTCGTCCTCATCAAACTCATCGTTTATTTCTCCAAATATTTCTTCCAAAATATCTTCCATGGTAACAATACCTTGGGTACCACCAAATTCATCAACCACCACTGCCAAATGCACACGCTTACTTTGGAACTCTTTTAATAAATCGTCAATTTTTTTGCTCTCTGGTACAAAGTATGGTTTACGTATTAAAGTAAGCCAGTTAAAATCATCGGCATTGTGCATGTGAGGCAGCAAATCTTTGATATACAGCACACCATTTATGTTATCTAAATTGTCTGTATAAACGGGCACACGCGAGTAACCCCAATCGTTAATTTTCATCAACAATTGTTTAAATGGAGTATCCGATTTAATGGCTGTGATATCGGGCCTTTGGCGCATAATCTGTTTTACGTTTATGTTGCCAAAATTTACAATAGATTTTAGGATGATTTTTTCTTCACGAGGTGTTTCTTCTTCGTTGGTAATTTCAATGGCATGTGTCAGTTCATCAACAGAAAGGATATGGCCTTTTTTGGTAACACGTTTATCAATGATAGAAGTTGATTTTACCAATAAAAACACAAAAGGTTTAAGCACCTTACTTAAAGTATACATGGGTATGGCCACAAATCGGGCAACGCGCATGTTGTTTTGTGAGGCGAATATTTTAGGCATTACTTCGCCAAACAGAACCAATATAAAAGTTACCAGCACAATTTCTATCATAAACCCAAACAAGGGGTTAGCACTAAAGTCAAACCACAAATCAATAATTACAGTAGAAACCATAACAATTGCAATGTTTACAAAAGTGTTTGAAATAAGAATGGTGGCCAATAAATGTTTAGGGTGGTTTATCAGGTACTCGGTGTATTGGGCCGTGCGCGATTCCTCCTCTGTTAATTCTTCAATTTGTATTTTAGATAAACTAAAGAAAGCATTTTCTGAGCTGGAAATAATTGCCGAGCAAATAATAAGTGCAACCACCACAGCTATGCTTATAAATATGGTAGCCACATCGGTAGTGGTAAGTGTTGTGTTAATAATACTTAACACAGTATTGACCGGAGGTTCTGAAGATAAACTACTTTCCAAGTTGAATTAATTAAGTTAAATATACAATGTATTAAAATGGCAAATCGTCCATTCCATTTACATTATGCTCTTCACCTGTTGTTGCAGGTGTGTTAGTTGCACTTTGCTCTTGAGATTGATTGTTTTGTGCACCATCATTTTCATTTGAGTTATTTCGTGAACCCAACAAAGTTATGTTATTCGCTCTTATTTTTATGCCACTGCGTTCAATTCCTTGTTGGTCGGTCCATTTTTCTGTTCTAATTTTCCCTTCAACATAAACCGTAGATCCCTTTTTAAGGTATTTATGCGCAATGTCTGCAAGGTTATCCCACAACTCCACACGGTGCCATTCGGTATCTGTTCTTCTTTCACCTGTTTTGCTGTCGGTATAACTTTCACTGGTAGCCAAACTTATGGTTAATACACGTCTGGTGTTGTTTTGCCCAAGCACACGTGGTTGTTCAGGGTCGCGACCAAGGTTGCCAATTAAAATAACTTTGTTTACACTCATAGCAATAAATTAATAGTTTGTTAAGGCAATATAGTATTCAAAAAACGCTCAAGCAAGCGGGGTACTGCAAAAGTATGAATATCATTTGGTGATACCTGCACGTATCCTTTATCTGCTGCGGGTTTTATCTGTTTTCCACTTACTCGCCAAAAAACAGCAAATAGGGTTTGATGCGTAAGTTGGTGCTTGGTAGAAAACATAGGTATTAATTCATCAGGCAGTTTATTTAAAAGTTCTTTGGTTTTTGGGTTTTCCAATAGGTCTAGTGCACTTACTTCCGTATCAGATTCAACCAAAGGGAATTCAAAAAGGTTATTCCATATTCCATCATTATTACGTTGGCGTAAATAGGTATTTCCTTTGCTGTCTTCTATATAGAAATAGTTGAGGTATCGGGCAATTGGTTTACGTTTTTTTTCTTTAACTGGGAAATTGTACACCTTATTTTGTTTGTAGGCTTCACATTGAAGGCGCAACACGCATTGCTCGCACAAAGCTTGTTTGGGCTTGCAAACCACTGCCCCCAGTTCCATTATGGCTTGGTTGTGCGTTGCAGGTGCATCTGTATTCAGTAATTCTTGGGCAAGTTCGGCAAATATTTTTTTGCCTTTTGCACCATTAATTGGTTCATCAATGGCAAATAACCTGGCCAATACGCGGTATACATTGCCATCAACAACAGCGTGTGCCTCATTAAAGGCAAACGAAGAGATGGCAGCCGCGGTGTATGGTCCTATGCCTTTAAGTTCAATAAGTTCGTGATAAGTTTTAGGGAATTCACCATTGTAATCACTAGCTAAAATGCGCGCTGTTTTAAGCATGTTGGCCGCACGGTTATAGTATCCCAACCCTTGCCATAGTTTCATCACTTCATTATCGTTGGCATGCGCAAGTTTTTGTAGGGTAGGATAGTTAGCAATAAATTTGTTGTAATAGGGCAAACCTTGTTCTACACGCGTTTGCTGCAATATAATTTCCGACAACCATATGTAGTAAGGATTATTTGTATCGCGCCAAGGAAGCTCGCGTTTATTGGTTAAGTACCATTTAATTAAAGGTTGTAAAGGAGTCATATTTATAATGCGAAAATACACCACAGATATTTTTTTCCATCAATTAGTGCATTTTGTTTTGAAATTCATACCTTTGCAACCCGCTTTACCAAGAGAGGGGCAAAGCCAAACATTTGACTCTAAAGTTATTAATAGTTAAAAACCGTAGAAAATGACAAAAGCAGAAGTAATTGCAGAAATCGCAACCAAAACAGGAATTGAGAAAGCACACGTGCAAGAAGCAGTAGAATCTTTCTTCAAAGTAGTAAGAACCTCTATGACTGAGGGCAAGAATGTTTATTTCCGCGGTTTTGGCAGCTTTGTAATTAAAAAGAGAGCTAAAAAAATTGCGCGTAACATCAGCAAAAACACCGCAATGGTAATTGATGAGCATTTCATCCCAAGCTTTAAACCCGCTAAAACTTTTGTAGATAAAGTTAAGAAAAGCGAAACGGTTAAAACCAAAGCAGCTAAATTAGCAGCTAAAGCTTAATGAAATTTAACAGCAAGCAAATTTTACTTGTTACCATAGCATTGGTAGTTACAGCTACTTTATTTGTTATGGGCTACAAAACTCCTTTTGGGCAAAACAGCTCAAAAGGTGTTTCTGTATTAAGTGAACAGTTTGATGCTGAAGGTTTTTTAAAGGAACAAAAAGCGAAACTTACACCTGAACAATCAAAACAGGTTGAGTTGCTTGAGGCTGATAAAAAAAACAAAGAAAATTTAGTTCAGTTAGCTAATCTTTGGGATTCGTTAAAAGTAACCTACTTGAGTGCTTATTACACACTTCAGTTGGCTCAATTAGAAAATAACGAAATTACTTGGTTTGCCGCTGGAAGTAAATTTTACAATGTAGCCAACTTTGCAAGCGATAGTCTTTTAGGTACACATGCAATTGGAAAAGCAAAAGAAGCTTACAGTAAAGTATTGGAGTTAAATCCTGCTAACTTACAAGCCAAAAGCGCTTTAGCTGTTTGTATCATACAAGGAGACAACGATGTAATGAAAGGTGTGAGCCTTTTAAAAGAGGTTGTGGCTACAGATTCAAACAACGTTCAGGCCATTTTTACCTTAGGAATGCTTTCCATTCAAAGCAGCCAATTTGAAAAAGCTCAAGAACGTTTCGAAAAATTGATTAAACTTGAACCCTTTAACCCGGAGTACTATTTTTACTTAGGTGAGGTTTATGCAAAAAGTGGTAACGTGGCCAAAGCCATCAAAACCTACGAAACTTGTAAAACCTTAGTAACCGATAAAGAGGCTAAAAAGGAAATAGACCAAATAATTAATAAACTAAATAAATTGTAACACTATGCCAAGCGGAAAGAAAAGAAAAAGACATAAGATCGCAACGCACAAGCGTAAAAAAAGACTTCGTAAAAATAGACATAAGAAAAAATAATTTTTCTTAAACGCTGTAATACAAATATCTTTTTTATTCAAAAGATCTTAATGGTAAACCGTTCATTGCTGGGCGGTTTGCTGTTTTTAAACACACGTGTAAAAAATTGTGAGCTACGAACTAGTAATTAATAGTCATGCGAATGGTGGGGTTGAAATTGCGCTACTAAGAGACAAAAAACTCATTGAGCTTCATCATGAGAAAGCGGATAATAGTTTCGCTGTTGGTGATGTTTACCTTGGCACAGTTAATAAACTGATGCCAGGACTTAATGCTGCTTTTGTTGATGTTGGGCATGAGAAAGATGCATTTCTACATTACCTTGATCTTGGCCCTCAGGTAAAGTCGTTGGTTAAACATACCAAAACTTTACGCAATAATCCACACGCTGATGTTTGGCCAGAAGCCAAATTGAATGAACCCGATATTGAAAAAACGGGAAAAATTAACCAGGCATTGCAACGACTTCAACAAGTTGTAGTGCAGGTTACCAAAGAACCCATCTCTAATAAAGGTCCGCGTTTAACATCCCAGCTTTCTCTTGCTGGGCGTTACGTAGTACTTATGCCTTTTGATGGTGTTGTTTCTATTTCCAAAAAAATTGTTAAAACAGAAGAGCGACTGCGCTTAAAAAAATTGGTACAAAGCATTAAGCCCGCCAATTTTGGGGTTATTGTGCGCACCGTTGCAGAAGGCCAAAGTGTTGAAGAGCTGGAAAATGATTTAAAGGATTTGATGAAACGTTGGGAGCATTTATGTACCCAATTAAAAACAGCTGTTCCAGGTCAAAAAATTCTTGGCGAAAGCGAGCGTACTTTAACTTTAGTACGCGATTTGTTAAATGATGATTTTACAGGCATTTATGTAAGTGATGGGTTTTTACTAAACTCTATTAAAACATACATCGAAAAGAAAGCGCCTGAGTTGGAAAAAATTGTGAAGTTGTACTCTGGTAAACAATCAATTTTCGAACACTATGGAATCGATAAACAAATCAAAAGTTCGTTTGGAAAAGAAATAAACTTTATGGGGGGCTCATATTTAATTATTGAGCACACCGAAGCATTACATGTAATTGATGTAAACAGCGGTAGTATTACCGGAAAAGACATTAATCAAGATGAAAATGCACTTAAAGTTAATTTAGAAGCAGCAGCAGAAATTGCCCGTCAACTTAGGTTGCGTGATATGGGTGGTATCATTGTTGTTGATTTTATTGATCAGAAAACTGCGGGTAATAAACGTTTGGTATACGAACGTTTAAAAGACGAAATGAAAACAGACAGGGCAAAACACAAAATTTTGCCTATGAGTCCTTTTGGGTTAATTCAAATTACGCGCCAGCGTGTACGCCCCGAAATGACTGTTGTTACAACCGAAAAATGTCCTACTTGCGATGGTACTGGTGAAATAACCAACAGTATTGTAATTGCAGATGAGATAGAAAATAGGTTGAAATATTTCCTTCAAAACATGAACATGAAAGGTTCAATTACCATTGAAGTTCATCCTTATTTATATGCTTATTTTACCAAAGGTTTTTTAGGGTCTATTCGCTTTAAATGGCTTTGGACTTACAAACGTTGGATAAGTATTAGACCAGTTAATGCCATGCATTTTGGTGAGTACCGTTTTATAAACGCACAAGGCGAAGAGATATTAGTTTAACACGTATAAATTAATTAAATCGTTGCAAAAGCAGCTCCATTATTTTTTAGTGGTTGTTTTTTATCGCTTAAAATCGTGATACAAAACTGCAACTTGAGCTATGTTGTAGCTGTTGTTTCTCATGTTAATTTTCCTTTCCTTTTTGGTATAAACATTTATCTTTGATGGTATAACCAAACCTAGTTATGCGAATCAAAATTATTCTTTCTTGTTTAGCCATGCTCACCCTTGCATCATGTGTTTCAAAACGTAAGTACAACGACATGTATGCGCTGTGGGTTTATACCGATAGCCAGTACCAATTAATAAAAGGTAAAAATAGCAATTGTGATAAACGCATATATGCTTTACTCTCTGAAGTAGACAGAATAAGAAGAGATTCAGCCTACATCGACTCGGTTTGTAGATCGAGTATGAACAAAAGTGATGCTGATAAAGTAAGATTGGAAGCAGAAAGAAAACGCTTGCGCGAAGAACTTAATGCGCAATCAAGTAAACTTACCTTATCTGCAACTAAAATTGCAGAACTCGAATCGGTATTATTCCGAAAAGATTCTATGATGCGTGCCACGCGTAATCGCTTACAACAAGCATTATTAGGTTTTAAAGATAAAGGCGTGGATGTTCATGTGGTTGGCGGTAAAGTATACATCTCACTTGATGAGCGGTTGTTGTTTCAATCGGGTAAGGTGGATGTAAACCCTGAAGGTAGAAATGCATTGTTAGAAATTGCTAATGTGTTAAACCAAGACCCAACTACCATCATGACGGTAGAGGGACATACAGATAATATAGCCTATAAGGGACAAACCTATAAAGACAATTGGGATATTAGTGTGTTACGTGCAACATCCGTTATTAGATGGATGAGTAAAGCGGGTAAAGTTGCCCCTGAGCGTTTTATTGCTGCTGGTAGAGCTGAATATTGGCCTTTAGATGCTGCGCCAACAGCCGAGGCACGCAGAAAAAATAGACGCATAGAAATTATTGTAACACCTAACTTAGACGAGATAGCTCAAATTTTAGATGGTAATTAAATAATAGCTACTGTATGAAATATTTTCTTGGAATAAGCCTACTGCTTTTGTTTGCCCTTAGTGTTGATGCCCAAAATGGCATTCAACTCACAAAAATTAAAAACAACAAGGTTAAAACAATCCTTCCCGGAGATCCATTTACTTTTTCTTTTTTAGATTCACTTGGTAATACAAGAGGTATAAATGCCACATTGGTAAGTGTAAACGATAGTATGTTTACATATAGGTTTGGTATGATTGAGGAAATGCAATCCAAATTTTACCAAATGCCTTTAAATAAAATTGTAGGTATTAGAAAAGAAGGCAAATACTTGTACACCAGAGGCACGACAATGGTTTTTGTTACTGTATTAGAGGTGCTTCCAACGGTTGAGTTCATTGTAAATAACACAAATACCTATGCCCAAAGTTTGCTTTGGGTTATACCAGCAAGTATTGTAATTGGAACTGGAAATGCTTTAGTAGAAAGTGCTTTTTGGCCAACTAAACCTAGAAGAAAAGTAGGCGAGTATTATAGAATAGCAGTTGTCCAGCCCTAAAAAAAAGTAAGCCGGCAGTGGTAATCAATATCACTGCCGGCTTTTTTGATTTTATCAATGAAAAAAGTATTGTATATCTATATTTATAAAAACAGTGCCAAAATTTTAAATCAGCATTTATTTATTTTCAATATGCTGAAAATAAGAATTTTGTGTTTTAAGTAAAGAAGTGCATTACCCAAAGTGGATACTTTTAAATACACTTGTATTCTAAATTTAGACACATATAATTATTATGACCATACAAGAAGCACAAAAAACAGTTGACGAATGGATTAAAACCACCGGGGTGCGTTATTTTAACGAATTAACCAATACCGCTATGTTAATGGAAGAGGTGGGTGAGGTGGCCCGTATTATGGCTCGACAATATGGTGAACAAAGTTTTAAAGCCAGCGATAAAGATGTTGATTTAGCCGATGAAATGGCTGATGTGCTATTTGTGCTGATTTGTTTGGCCAACCAAACCGGAATAGATTTAACGGCTGCACTAGAAAAGAATTTGGATAAAAAAACCAAACGTGATGCTACCCGACATCATGAAAATGATAAATTGAAATAGTGTTTAGCTTATTTATGATGGGATTTTTTCGAGAAAAACAACCTTGATCACATGTTGCACAATCTTGTAATCTCTTATATTTAGTTCAATTCCATCTTCATCTTTGGTGTAGGTTTAGTTAGTGCCATGTACTTTTTAATGGAGGGTTTAACCAATACATTATTTTATAAGAAAGCATTTTTAAGTGCGGTAAATGGATATTACTGCTTAAAAGGAATTGCCCCTATAGTTCCATATATCAATGAATTGCCTGGTTGTACGTCTAATGTTAAATTTTGTATGATAAGTTGTTGCTGCTTTTCGTTATGTACAAATGCTTGTACGTTAAGTATACGCGAATAAGGAGTAGGCTCAATGTCGAGGGAAGCTAATGCTATTTGTTTGGTGTTTCTAAAATACGCTTGTGATGATTCTGCTATCATACGCTGGCTCATATCAAATACTTTAACAACTAACACCGAATTATTTGGTAAAGTATCGTTTGTAAATTCCACTTTTGCTACCACACGTAAACGCTGTTGGGGCAATTGATCACATGTTAACCTTGAGTTTTTGCTGTATAAGGTTGCGCTAGTTAAGGTATCAAACAATTTATTATGTTGCGTTAGTTCTTGATTTTTACAGAGCACATACAACTCGTTAAAGGCTTGTTGTTGATGAAATATTACCGTTGGATAATACACCTTAGCCCACTCGAAATAAAGACTTGATAAATAAAATGCATGGGCCACAACCAAAGTGTCGGCTTGTGTATTTTGTAGTAATTTTTGGTATAACGGAATACTTAACGAATCGATTCGTGTATGCAAATAGTTTGGTGTAAAGTTACTTTGGGCAAAGTAATAGTTAAAATAAAACGGCTGGTTACCATTTAACAATAAAGGCGTATGCGGTGTTACGTTTGTTACTATTTGCTTTACTGTAGCCCTATAACTTTGATTGTAAAATACCTGATAGTGTTTGCGCATATACACCAACGAATACAGTTGCAAGCATGTCATTAACCCTATTACCCAAATAAATAGTGTTTTGGGTAAATATCGAACTGCACTAAATAAAAAGGCTAACATAAAGGGCCATGCAAATAATAATACAGGAAATTGCAGTACTGGATTACGGTATACTGAGTATATGAATGCCACCAAAAAAGTGAGTCCAAAAACCACCAACGGATAAAGTTGCTTTTTGGTAAATTTGTCTATGCCTAAAAACAACAACGATGCCCAACCCAAAACAAAAGTGAGCATCATTAAGGGGCCGAAATGATGTTGTGAATAACTAAAAAAATGGTAAATAAAATTAAGTTGAGGTTTGCCCAACCAACTGCCCACTCCGCCTACTTTTAATTGCTGAAAAAACACAACCAATTGTGGTACATAAAGCAATGTAACCAATGCACTAATACGTATCGCATTACTTAATCTTTTTACATCAACCCAAACCCATGCAAACATCAAACATACTGCAGTGAGCAGCGCTATGTAGTGTGTAGAGGCCGATAAAAACATAAAAAGTACGGCACCTAAATAGTGCAATCGACTTGGTTTTGAAGCAAGTTTGTGCAGGTATAAAGCCAACAACAATATAAACAATAAACCAACTGAATATGGTCTGGCTAGCTGACTGTGCATGATAAAAAACTGTGTGGTAGTCATACTTAATGCTACCATAAGCCCAACTCTGCGCCCAAGTTGAAGTGTAAATAAGGTATATGCAACCCACACAGATGCTACACCACAAATTATAAAAGGTAACTTAAGTAGGCTGCTTGAACTACCAACTAATTTGCTGTAATAATATAAAAATACTTGTACCAATGCAGGATGACCATCAGGCATTACTCCTTGTGTAATTAATGTTTTAAACGAAGGGAATTGCAAACGATAAAGTGCACTAAGCTCATCGTTGGCAAATGGAATTTGGGTGAGGTGATACAATCTTAAAACAGCAGCTAAAACAAGCACACCAAATAATACACAGGTGTATCTGTGTTCATTTATATACTGTTTTAAAGATCTCATAATGAGTTATTAAACAACTGAAACAGGCGTAGCATTAATTAGGTACTCGCCTTGCATTAGTGCTAATACGGGTGCTGTATTAAATTGCAGGCAATAGCGCACGTCATCTTCAGTTGCAAGCAATGCTTTAAAGCGTTGGGCGTGCGATGATTTGCGGACAAATCCTTCTAAATCGTGTTGCATACTTTGGTACAACTGCAATGTCATTAAAGCGGTATCGCAGTTGG